>JAAYJP010000080.1 GCA_012522875.1 Clostridiales bacterium
TGCTGCCGGTGAGCCTGGGGCTGTGGGCCGTGCTCACCTTTCTCTCCTGGATCACCCTGCGGTACCGGGATTACAGGGGATAAAAAAGGCGGCGCTTTTACTTTGCGCCGCCGGTATTTTACAGGTTTTCCTGCTCCGCCGCTTCGGTACCCGCATCCGGGCCCTGGGGCGGCGTTTTGAGCACCATGGCCAGCTCGTTGGCCTTGTCATACAGGGCGAAGGGCACATAGATACTGTAGGACTCCAGCATCTCCCCCGCCCAGGCGGTGAGCCCGGAGCCCAGCCGCCCCTCCCTGAGAAAGGGAAGGCCGGCCTCCTTGAGCATGGCGTCCAGGATGCCCGCCTGCACAGCGTCCCCCCGGAACAAAAGCACCGGGTCCCCTTCCTCCGGCACCCGGGTCACATGGCGGCGTTTGGGGCAGGGGGCGTCCATCAGTTCGCGGCAATCAGCGCAGTAGAGCATCCGCAGCCTCCTTTGGCCTAAGCCTTCTTCTTTTCCCACTATACCACAGATGAAAAAGCGGCAGTTTGCCGCTTTTTCCAGTCAGGTGGCTGAAGCTCAGTCCAGCATCGCCAGGATGTTCTGCTTGGGCACCGCGCCAATGGTCTTGTTGGCCACCTCACCGTTTTTGAACACATACAGGGAGGGGATGGACATGATGCGGTAGCGCCGCGCCAGCTCCTGCTCCTGGTCCACATTGATCTTGCAGACCTTGATCTCCGGGTGTTCCAGGGCGATCTCCTCAACTACCGGGCTCACCATGCGGCAGGGGCCGCACCAGACCGCCCAGAAATCCACCAGCACCGGTTTGTCGGACTGCAGGACCTCCTTCTCAAAACTGTCTTTTGTTACTTCCATCACGGACATTCTTCTTCCACCTTTCTTGCTTCGCGCCGTTTTCACGGGGAGTATACCCCGGCCCTTCAGCGCATAAACAGCCCCTCCGTTCATGAAAGCGTCCAGCCCTCATCGCCGTGGTAGACCATCAGCCGGCTCATGCCGCCGTCCACCACCAGGGTCTGCCCGGTGATGAAGGAAGCGCCCTCCCCGCAGAGGAACAGCGCCGCCTGGGCGATGTCGGAAGGCTTTCCCACCCGGCCCGCCGGGTGCTGGCGCAAATCGCTGCCTGAAAACGCGCTGCAGGAGGTGTCGATCCAGCCGGGGGCGATGGCATTGACCCGTGCCCTGCCCTTAAGGCTCACGGCCATGGCGTGGGTGAGGGCGGTGATGCCGCCCTTGGCGGCGGTGTAGCTCTCCGTGTTGGCCTGGCTCTGGAAAGCCCGGGTGGAGGAGATGTTGATGATGCTGGCGCCCGGGGCAAAATGGGGAAGCAGGAGCCGGCTTAAGTAATAGGGCGCCGCCACCCCCACCCGAAGCGCCGCCAGAAAATCCTGGAAGCCGCAGCGGTCCATGCCGCCCCGGGTGAGCATGGCGTTGTTGATGAGGAAATCCACCTGGCCAAACGCTTCCGCACAGGCAGCGGCAAAGCGCTCAAGCGCCTCCTGCTCCCCGACATCTCCCCTGTAAAACAGGTCAAGCGCCTGGCCCGGGGGCTCAAGGTCGATGCCCGCCACCCTGGCGCCGGCTCCCGCAAAGGCCTCCGCCACCGCCGCCCCGATGCCCCGGGACACCCCGGTGATGAGCGCCGTTTTTCCCGTGAATGCCATCGCCTGCCCTCCCATACGCTTGTTTCCTCCAATATTAGCACACCGCCTTCCCTGTTTTACATCGGTTTGAGGCGTTTTTTGCGTAATCTGTCTTTTTTGGCCCTGATGTCCTTGAAATTTGCCATATCCTATGGTAGCATCAGGGTAATCTTAAGAAACAAAGGGCCAAGCCGCCCACGCAGAGGAGTGAAGATGTCTCTGACAGACAGCTTGAAAGCGCGCACCACAAAACCCCGGGTTCCCGGGAAAAGAGGCATCTACGCGGTGATGGAGCCGTACCTTTTTCTGCTGCCGGCATTTGTTGTCTTTGGCCTGTTCCTTTTTTATCCCTTCGGGCGCACCATTTTCCTGAGCACCTTTTTGACGGACAAGCTGGGCAACGCCAGGGTGTTCTGGGGGGTCAGGAACTATACGGACCTCTTTACCAGTTCCTCCTTCTGGGCCAGCGTGGGGGTCACCTTCCAGTTCGTGGCGATCGTGGCCTTTGGCGGGCTCCTGATCGGCCTGGCCACCAGCCTCCTCACCGCCAAGAAATACCCGGGCGTCACCTTCGCCTCAGCCTCCTACGCCATGCCGGTGGCCATCGCTTCGGCGGCGGCGTCCATGGCCTTCCGGATGATCCTGCACCCCACCAACGGCCTGCTGAACATCCTTTTCGGCACGCAGATCAACTGGACGGGCGACCCCCGGTGGGCACTCTTTTCCGTTTCCATGCTCACCATCTGGCTGGCCAGCGGCATCAACTTCATCTTTATTTCGGCGGGCCTAAGGGGCGTGCCGGATGAGATGTATGAGAGCGCGTCCATCGACGGGGCGGGTTACTGGCGCAGGCTGTTTTCCATCACCCTGCCCTCCATCTCGCCCACGCTGTTCTTCCAGATCATCATCAACATCATCGGCGCCTTCCAGTCCTTCAGCCAGATCCGCCTTCTCACCCAGGGCGGGCCGGGGGACGCCACCAATGTCATCGTCTACGCCATCTACCGGGACGCCTTTTTCAACTTCCGGTTCGGCACCGCGGCGGCCCGTTCCATCATCCTGTTTGCCATCGTGCTGGTGATCACCCTCATCCAGTTCAGCTTTGAGAAAAGGAGCGTGCACTACTGATGTCCGGCTTCACAGCGCGCAAAAACCTCACCAGGCTGGGCAATATGCTCCTGAACATCCCCATGCTGCTGGTGATCCTGGCGCCTCTTATCTACACGCTCCTGATCAGCGTCATGCCCCCGGACGAGATCTACCGCAACATGCTCATCCCCTCGTCCATCAACCTGAACAACTACGTCAATGCCTTCACCCACCCGGCCTACAACTTCCTCACCTTCATCCGCAACTCCTTCATCGTGTCCACCAGCGTGATGCTGGGCCAGATGGTCACCTGCTCCCTGGCGGCCTTCGCCTTCGCGTTCCTGGATTTCAGGGGCAAGAAATGGCTCTTTGTCCTGGTGCTGGCCACCATGATGGTGCCGGGGGAGGCCACCATCATCGCCAACTACCTGACCGTCAGCCGCTGGGGCTGGCTGGACAGCTTCCAGGCGCTGATCGTCCCCTATCTCACCAGCGCAATGGGTATATTCCTGTTAAGGCAGAACTACCTCACCTTTTCCCGGGAACTGCACGAGGCCGCCCAGCTTGACGGCTGCAACAACCCGCGCTTCATGGCGTCCATCGTGGTGCCCCTTTCCCGCCCGGCGCTGGGCGCCCTGGGGGCCTATGTGTTCCTGAACACTTGGAACCAGTACATGTGGCCGCTTTTGGTCACCAACTCCTCCAACTACCGCACGGTGCAGATTGGTATCAGCATGCTCTATGACATTGACGCGGAATCCCTGGGGCTGATGATGGCAGGCGTGGTGATTGTCATCGTACCATCCCTCTCCATCTTTATTTTCATGCAGAAGCAGCTCATCAACGGCCTGATGGCCGGGGCTGTGAAAGGATAGTGATGAAACCGCCTCCGCATTTCGCGGGGGCGTTTCAAATATTTCAGGAATCGAAAGGGGAAACACACATGCGTAAAATCCTGTCCCTGATCCTGGCGGCAAGCCTGCTGCTGGGCCTCGGCTCGGCCATGGCAACGGAGAGCCCCACGGAGATCGTCTTCTGGCACTCCATGGGCGGCGTCAACGGCGAAGCCATCGCGAAAATGGCTGAAGATTTCAACGTTGCCTACGAAGGCAAAATCAAGGTGACCGTCGAATACCAGGGCTCCTATGACGATGCCATCAACAAAATCAGAGCCGCCGGCATGTCCGCCCTGCCCTGCGACGTGGTGCAGGTGTATGACATCGGCTCCCGCTTCATGATCGACTCCGGCTGGGCCCTGCCCATTCAGGAGATGATCGACGCGGAAGGCTACGACATCACCCAGATCGAGCCCAACATCGCTGCCTACTACACCATCGACGGCAAGCTCTACTCCATGCCCTTCAACTCCTCCACCCCGCTGCTGTACTACAACAAGACCGCTTTTGAAGAAGTCGGCCTGGACCCGGATGTGGCCCCCAAGAACTTCGATGAAATCGTCGAAATGGCTGAGAAGCTGACTGTCAAGGACGCAGACGGCAAAGTAACCCGCTATGGCTTTGGCATGGGCAACTACGGCTGGTTCTTTGAGCAGTGGATGGGCAAGATGGGCCTGCACTATGTGGACAACAACAACGGCCGCGGCGCCGACCCCGCCACCAAGGTGGTCTTTGATGAGACCGGCGGCGCGGAAGCCATCTTCGGCGTGTGGAAGCGCATGATCGACGAAGGCATCATCACCTACCTGGGCCGCGGCAACAACGACGCCAAGGCTGCCTTCATCTCCAAGAACATCGCCATCACCCTGGAATCCACCGCAGCCTTAAAGTCCCTGCTGGTGAATGTGGGTGACGAGTTTGAGATCGGCACCGGCTACTTCCCCAACATCCATCCGGATGATGAGGGCGGTGTGTCCATCGGCGGCGGCTCCCTGTGGATGCTGGCCTCCGGCAACGACGAAAAGCAGAACGCCGCCTGGGAGTTTGTCAAATACATGATCTCCCCCGACGTCCAGGCTTTCTGGAACGCGCAGACCGGCTACTTCCCCATCACAGTGGCCACCCATGATCTGGACGCTTTCAAGGACAACCTGGCCCAGTATCCCCAGTTCGGCACCGCCATCGACCAGCTGCACAGCACCGCGCCCCAGTACGCCGGCGCCCTGCTGAGCGTGTTCCCGGAAGCCCGGGCGTTGGTAGAAACCTACACCGAGCGGCTCATCAACGGGGAGCTGGACATCGCGGCCACGGTTACCAACCTGGCCAAGGAAATCAACTCCGCCATTGAGATCTATAACCTGACCAACTGATTGTAACCAACAGGGACACCGGGGGAGGGGAGGGCTTTATGCGCCCCCTCCCCTTTTTTGTCCCTTCCTTTCAGCCGCCGTCGCATTCGGCCATGTATGTTCCGGCCACCAATCGATGCATTGCCGTCATGGCAGAACGCGGGGCTTTCTGATACCATGGCGTACATAGAAACCAAGGAGGAAGAGCCCCATCCGCGCCAATTACCACACCCACACCACCCGCTGCAAACACGCCCAGGGCAGCGACCGGGAATATGTCAAAGCCGCCATCCAGGGCGGCTTCAGCCGCCTGGGCTTCTCTGACCATTGCCCCTGGCCGTATCCTGGCGGCTTTGTCTCCCCCACCCGCATGGACATGGATGAGCTGGCAGGCTATGTGCAGTCCGTGAGGGCGCTCGGGGGTGCCCACGCCGGGGGGATTGAGATTTTCCTGGGGCTTGAGGTAGAGCACTACCCGGAACACCTGGGCTGGCTTCTTGAGATGAGGCAGGCCCACCAAATCGATTACCTGATACTGGGCAGCCATTATGACAGCCGGTTTGAGGAAATCTATTACGGCAAGGTTTCCAGCCCGGAGCATGTGAAGGATTACGCCAGGCTGACCGTGGACGGCATCAAAAGCGGCCTGTATGGCTGCCTGGCCCACCCGGACCTCTTCCTGCAGGCCTACATGGCCTTTGATGACACCTGCAAAAAAGCCTCCCGGGACATCTGCCAGGCCGCCCGGGACATGGGCCTGCCCCTGGAATACAACCTCTCCGGCTTCTACAACACCCGCCGCCGCCGGGGCGGCCTGGGCTACCCCTGCCTGGATTTCTGGCAGATCGCGGCGGAAGAAGGCTGCAGCGCCATCATCGGCATCGACGCCCACAGCCCCGAGAGAATGCTGGATGCCCCGCTGTATGACCTGGCCCGCCAGCACCTAAGGGCGCTGGAAATCCGGGAAGTGACCCGCCTGTAGGAGACAGCGGCGCTGCCGGATTTGGCAACCCCGCCTCTAATTCGGGTAAAAGCAAAAAAAAACAGGGGTTGCCCCTTTGACCGGCGGCCCCTGCTGATCCGTTTTCCTGTTATTTCACATTCTCGTTGTATCCGATGCCCATCACTTCGTTCTGGATGCGGGCGTTGTCCCTGACGCCGCTTTTGTCCAGCTGGTTCAATTGCTTGCCCATAAACACCATGGCGCTGGTCCAGCCGCCGTCCAGGTTGAAGGCGGTGGCGCAGCCCAGGTCCATAAACATTTGGCCCACCCGGCGGGTGGGGACGCCCAGGCTGCCCTTGATGCGCCCTTCCACGATGACGGCAAAATAGTGGCCGGGCTGCACCATGCCGATGCCGGCCCGGGGCTGGTTGGTGTTGCCCAGGCGCTCATGGAAAGCGTTCATCTCCCCGTCCCGGATGAGGTAGGGCCCGAAAGCCAGCACGTCCCGGGCACCCAGGGCCACCATTTCTTCGGCGGTTTTTTCGTTGGCGCGGAACACCTGCATATCCCCGTTTTCAAACAGGGCCAGCATATCCAGCGGCGGGTAGGCCTCCCTGCCCTCCCTGGGCGGCTTGTCAAAGAGGATGTCCCCATCCCGGATGATGACACCGATGGGATAGCCGGTGCGGTTCTTGGCCATGGAGACGCGGTAGAGGTAATAATCCCCGTCCATGGAGAACACAAGCTGGTTGTTTTTGGCGATGTTGGCAGGCTTTTCCTTAAAGGCATCCCGGTTGACGGTGCGGTTCTCCGGGTCATGGTGCACCATGCGGAATCCGGGAGCGCCTTCCTTCAAATAGATCTCGGCAATGAGGATATTCGACTGCATCTCCTCATCCCGCGTTTTGTCAATCATCACGCGCAGGGCCTGGTCGGCATAGCGCCAGACGCCTCCCGCCTCATCGATATGGACAAAAGCCTCCTCCCCCTCCGGAAGGAAACCCTCCGGGGTGAGGGCGGGAAAACCTTCCCGGCGCAGGTCCCCGGTCTTGGCCCAGCCTGTGGCGGGATTGGCTGCCGCCAGGCCGTCTTCCGGGATTCCCTCAGATAGCCCCTCCGTCCCGGGCACAGGCAAAGCAGGCAGGAGGGTTGCCCTGGCGGCGGCTGTTGGGTCAGGCGTGGCTTCTGACAGGGGCGAAAGCGTGTACGGATCCGCCATGCTGCCGCTGCCGCCGGCCACCCGGACCTTCCCCAGCGCCAGGGTGATCACCGGGCGCACGCCCAGGTCCTCGGCGGTGACACCCAAGTAGCCGATATTGCCTTCCAGCTTGGTGGTGAGGTGGGCAAAGTCCCGGCTGGCCGGGGTGCGGGTCCAGTAGGGGCTGTGCCCTTTGTGGCGGTAGAAAAACAAACCCCGGCTGTCTGCCCAGGGCGTGCCGGTGGCGCGGCGGCTTTCATCCGTGCCAAAACCCAGGCCCTTATCCTTGATGTCATCGCTGCTGGGCAGGCTCACCCGCCCCAGCCCGGGCATCTCCACAAGCGCCGCCGCTTCCGCGTCTGAAAAGGCCGCGGCGATGAACGCACGATTCAGCCACCCGTTCAGGTCCGCCTCCTCCCAGCCGGGGTAGCCGAAGGCCACAGAATGCAGCCGGCTGACCTCGATGAGGTACTCCGAGAGGAGGTACACGCCCCCGCCATCTTCCCTCAGCGCCCGCCAGAGGATGGGCTTTTCGCTGCCGTCCTCCTCATAAGGGTAGCGGCCAAAGGCCACATACGTGTAGCCCGCCGCCTCATCATGGGGGTGAAACCAGTCGGCGCTTTCCGCCTGGGCACATCCTGCCAGGAGCGCCAGCAGGGCAAGCAGGGCCAGGAACCTTGTCTTTCGCATCCAAAACCTCCGAACAATGTGTGCACATCGTCTGCATTGGGCCAATTGTAGCTTCAGGCCGGAGGGGTGTCAACGCAAAGAAAGTCGGCGCCGGGTTTTTTCAGGCCATTTTTCGCCGCTTTTACCCTCCTTTCCGGCAGCCCGTCCATCCCGGAAGGCAGGAA
>JAAYJP010000081.1 GCA_012522875.1 Clostridiales bacterium
AATGAGCTGGAATAGGTTTCCACCAGGCTCCAGCCATTGTCAAGCGTTTCCAGCACATGTACACCCTGGGAGTCCCGGGTCACATCACCCACCGGCTGGGAAGCTTCATCAGGCTGCGCATACAGCGTCTGCTGGCTTTTCTGGTTGCCCTTCACCACAGTGACGGGCGCCATCAGCATATCCCAGACGGCTTGGGTGTTATTGATGTCCATGGGGGTTTCCCAGTAGCCTTTGCCGGTGGCGATATTCTGGCTGGGCGCGGGGGTGAGGCCTGGTGCTGTCGGCTGAGCCAGGGCCAGCAATGGCACCTCCGCCAGGAACAGGAAGGACAGCAGGGCAGTGAGAACTCTCTTGTGCATGAAACTCTCCCGTGTATTTGTCAGCCCGGCCCGCTTCCAGGCAGGGCGATGGGGGGGAAGCCGGCAAAGCCCGTCACCTGCATGATGATCACGGCCACGCCAACCAGGGCGACATAGAGCGCGAAGTGGAAAAAACTGATGCGCTGGATAAGCTTGAGCATATAACGGATAGCCAGAAACCCGGACAAGGCAGCCAGTACCAGGCCCAGGAGCGTGGGCCCGGAGAAGAGGGAGCTGACGCCGTATTTCTCCACGGCCGCCTTGCCCTCCACCAGGAAGCTGCCCAGAATGGCCGGGGCTGACATCATGAAGGAGAATTTGGCAGCCGTCCCACGGTCAAGGCCGCGGATGACGCCGCCCAGCAGGGTACTCCCGCTGCGGCTGACACCGGGCAGGAGCGCCACGCCCTGGAAAGCACCCATGACCAGGGCGGCTGGAATATCGGGGGATTGCCTCCTGGCCCGGTGCCGGGCTCCCCGGCGGCTGAACACCTCAATGAGTGCCAGGAAAAGCGCTGTGATTAAAAACGAGACGCCCAGAAACCAACCCGTGAACAGGCCGTCGATCGCGTTCCCCAGAAGGAGTTTGATAAGCAGCGCGGGAAGCGACGCTAAGAACAGCAGCAGAAGCGTGCGGTCCTTGATGGGGTGCATGAGCATATGCAACCAGTCCCGCCAGAATACCACGGCTACTGCTGCCAGGGTGCCCATGTGGAGCATGACAAAAAAAGCAATAGATGAAGCACCAGCCTGATACCCCGCCAGCCCCAGCAGTTTTTCAGCGAGAAGCAAATGCCCAGAGGAGGAAATGGGCAGAAACTCCGACAATCCCTGCACAATGCCCATGATGGCAGCAAACAACCAGTCCATTCAAGCGCCTCGTTTTCTGGGAGCCAGGCCCCCGAAATTCCTTGCCTATTCTATCCGCAAGGCTTGGGCCAGTCAATCATCCGGAGATCGCCCCTTCAAGCATCAGCAGCTTGGCCTTGGTGTCTGCTCCGCCGGCATAGCCGGATAGGCCGCCCCCCCTGGCCAGCACCCGGTGGCAGGGGATGAGGATGGAAATAGGGTTGTGCGCCACCGCGCTGCCCACCGCCCGGGGGCTGGTGGGTTTGTCCAGTGTATGAGCCAGGCGCCTGGCGATGTCACCATAGGTGGTGGTTGCTCCATAGGGGATATGGAGCAGGTCCTGCCACACAGCCTGTCGGAAGGGGCTGCCATAAGGCTGCAACGGCGGACGGGGGCCAGGGTCTTTTCCCGAAAAATAGGCATCCAGCCATTGGACGGCTCCCGCAAAGACCGGCAATGGTTTTTCCACCGATCCGTTTACGAGGGTGCTGGCGTAGTGCTTCTGCCCGGCCTTCCACAGCCCGGTGATGTGGGTGCCGTTGCTGGCCAGAGTGAGCCGGCCGACCGGGGAACTGTAGAAAAAGGTGTATTCGCATGATGGCATGGAATCAAACTCCTTTCTCATGAAGTTCAAAAGCGTCAGGGCCGTTCCATCGGCAGGCAGCCATGGCCACACGGCCGTCGGGAAGAAAGGGCACGCCCTCCGCTTCCAGCATGGCGCGGCGCATTTCCTGATAGCCTCCGCCGGCAATGCTGCCGTCCGCCATGACCACACGATGCCAGGGGAGGCCTTCCGGGCAATTCCGCATAGACCAACCCACCGTCCGCGCCGCGCGGGGCATCCCAAGCAGGCGGGCGATCTGCCCATAGCTTGTCACGCGGCCTTTGGGGATTTGAGCGAGCAAAGCATACACTTGCGCGGAAAATCGGC
>JAAYJP010000082.1 GCA_012522875.1 Clostridiales bacterium
AAAATCTGCGGCGATCCCTTTGAGGTATAGCAGCAGCGACCCGCCGACAGCCCAAACGATGTTTTGCCGGTTCAGTTCCCCGGCAATATGGGAGAGGACTGACAGTTTTCTGGTGATACCGTCCATTTTCCCTCCTCCTGGATATCCGGCACATGATTCTTTCCGCCCTCAGGATATACTGAAAATTGCGCCCTTGTCCAGGATGGTGCGGTGCATCAGTCAGCGGAAAAATCGCCAGGAATTGCCAATGTCCGTTTTTTTTGACATAGACAGGCCATATCCACCTGCTGAAGGAAACGGCAGTATCCCGAATCTTGAATGGACAAGGACAGCGATCTAACATATAATGAGCCCGACGGATACCCACAAAACATTCAAGGAGAGAAAAATGATGAAGAAAATCCTGGCGATCCTTCTGAGCGCGCTTCTGGTCTGTTCCTTTGCGGTTGGACTGGCTGAACCCGTTGTCATTGACGAACTGAGCGTTGTTTTTGTTCCAAGTGCCAGCGTTGAGGAAATGCTGAACGCTTCTGAACCCCTGAAAGCCATGCTTCAGGAAGAACTGGCAAAAAGCGGCTATGATGTGAAGTCCGTCACCGTGGACGTGGGCACTGACTATGCCGTGGTGGGCGAAGGCATGATCTCAGGCACCGTGGACGTGGGCTTTCTGCCCGCCGGCACCTATGCCCTGTATTCCCCCGATGGCGTGCAGGTCATCCTGTGCTCCACCCGGGCTGGCCACAACGTGGATTCCGATGATTTCCGTGACTGGAACATTGTGGTGGAGAACGACCCCTCTGTGGTTGCCAATGGCTACCGCTCCCTGATTTACGTGAACGCCCTGACCGAAAAAGGCGCTGACCTGCTGGCCAAAGCTGAAGCGGGCACCCTGGCCTGGGAGGATGTGAACTCCGCAAAATGGGCCCTTGGCAATCCCGGCTCCGGCGCTTCCTATACCTATCCCAGCATCTGGCTGAACAAAACCTTCGGCGAAGGGGTGGGCGAAAGCAAGAAGACTGTGGAAAGCCTGGAGTTCGCCACCTTTGGCGGCGGCTACCCGGACAACCAGGAAACCGTGATTCTGGGCCAGGCCGACATCTATGCCGGTTTTGCTGACACCCGCACCAACGACTATGCCCAGCCCGCTTTCGCGGCCGCCTATCCGGAGCTGGCCGCGGAAGGCAAGACGGTGTTTGATTGCCTGAAGGTCATCGGCGTATCCGACATGATTATGAACGACACCATCTCCGTAGGCACCGCCGAATACATCACCCCTGAATTCATCACAGCGCTGCAGCAGGCCTTCCTGAATATCATCCAGACCGAGGAAGGCAAGGCCACAGTCAAGCCCTACAGCCACAGCGGCTATGTTATCGCCCAGGACAGCGACTTTGACGGCGCCCGGGCAGCCCTGAAAATCTTCGATTAAGCTGCATCACCGACTCACATGCACTGAGGCTGTTGCGTTCAGCAACAGCCTCAGTGCGCATCAGGACCTGGCAGGTCGTGAAGACGGCGGAGAATAGGCATGATCAAGTTTGAAAACGTTGGCAAGACCTACAGCAATGGCGTGAAAGCCATGGACAATGTAAGCCTGACTATTGAACAGGGCGAGTTTGTGGCCATCATCGGCCTCTCCGGTGCAGGCAAGTCCACCCTGATCCGCACCATCAACAAAATGATCGATATCTCTTCCGGCAAACTCACCGTGAACGGTATCGATGTTTCCGGGCTTCAGGGCGCTTCCCTGCGTAGATTCCGCCGGAAGATCGGCATGGTTTTCCAGTCCTTCAACCTCATCAGCCGCATCAGCGTCATCAAAAATGTGCTGTCAGCCCGGGTGGCGGACCTGTCCCTCTTCAGGGTGCTGTTTGGCCTTTACTCCAGGCAGGACAGGATCTTGGCCCTGGAGTCCCTGGACAAAGTCGGCATTCTTGAGAAGGCCTACATCCGGGCCGATCAATTGTCCGGCGGCCAGCAGCAGAGGGTCGCTCTGGCCCGCACCCTGGCCCAGACGCCGGAAATCATCCTTGCGGATGAGCCGGTGGCGGCCCTGGACCCGGTGATGGCCGACGTGGTCATGGAGGACTTCAAGCGCATCAACCGGGACATGAAGATCACGGTCATCATCAACATCCACCATGTAGACCTGGCCCTGCAGTATGCTGACCGCATTATCGGCATCCGGGCCGGTCAGATTGTATACGACGGGCCCACCGCCTCCATCACCCCGAATGCGCTGAAGGAAATCTACGGCAGAAGCCTTACGGACGACGATGTCATGAAGGAGAAAATCGATGTTTGATGACATCCTTCATATCTTTTATCCCCGCAGCTACACCCTGGGGAACGGAAAAGAGGTCAAGGAGAAGTTCAACCCCTTTCCCTACCTGCTCATTCTGTTCATTGCCATCGTGATAGGCCTGTCGGTCTTTACCCGGGTGAACTTGACGGCCTTGATCAAGCGCGGCAACAACTTTTTTGACATTGTCCGTGCCATGATTCCCCCCAACTGGGACTACTGGCCCACCATGGAAAAGGCCATGCTGGACACGATCAACATGTCCCTGCTGGGTTCGGTCTTCGGCTGCGCCGTTGCCCTGCCGGTGAGCTTTTATCTGTCCAGCAATTTCAAACTCAATAAAATATACCTGGTCAGCCACCGTCTGGCATTGAGCATGCTGCGCACCCTTCCCATCCTGGTATTGGCCTTCTTTTTCCGTACGGTCCTGGGCATCGGTGCCATGGCGGGCACCCTGGCCATCTCAGTGTTTTCATACACCATCTGCGTAAAAATGATGTATGAATACATCGAAACCCTGGACATGGGGGCATACGAAGCCCTGGAGTCCACAGGCGCTTCCCGCCTCAAGTGCATCCTGGGTGCCGTCTGGCCCCAGGTAAAGGGCTTCTTCCTGTCCACTTTCCTGTACTGCTTTGAAACCAATGTGAAAAGCGCTGCCATCCTTGGCTTTGTGGGTGCGGGGGGCATCGGCCTGAACATCTCCGGGCAGTTGACCCTGCGGCGCTACGGTAACCTGGGGCTGGTACTCATCAGCATGACGGTAACCATCATGGTGCTGGAGGCGGTCACACGCTACGCCCGCAGAAAGCTGGTGACCGGATGAATACGTCCCTGTTGGAACAGCAGTACAAGCGCTATCCCAAGGCCTGGCCGCAGTTCGTTATCGGTTTTGTGGCCATTGTAGCGGTCATTATTATCTGGAATGTGACCGTGTCCTTTGGCGGCTTCACCGAGCGGGGCTGGGGCATGCTGGCGCTGGCTTTCCAGGGCCTGGTGCGCCCCTCCTGGGCAGTCATCAGCGACCTGGGGCCTACGGGGCTTTTGATGATGCTGGCAGAGACCTTTGCCATCGGTTTCCTGGGCACTGTCTTTGGCACCATCATCGCCATCCCCCTGGCCTTCATCTCCAGCCGCAACATCGCCCCCCGGTGGGTGAACATCATCACCCTGGGTTTCATCACCATCATCCGGGCCTTTCCCTCCCTGATGTATGGCATCATGTTTGTGAAAACTGTGGGGACCGGGGCTTTTGCAGGGGTCCTCACGATGACCATCGGGTCCGTGGGCATGCTCAGCAAAATGATGGTGGAGTCTGTGGAGGACATCGACCCCGGCATCATTGAATCCCTGGATGCGGCGGGCTGCACCGGCTTTCAGAAGGTCCGCTACGGCATCATGCCGCAGCTGAGCTCCAGCATTATCTCAAACGTCCTGTACCGCCTGGACATTAATGTGAAAAACGCCTCCGTCCTGGGCCTGGTGAGCGCAGGCGGCATCGGCGCCCAGCTGATTTTCGCCATCCAGTCCAGGCGCTGGGACGACATCGGTGCCATGGTCTGGGGCCTGGTGATCCTGGTGCTGGCCATTGAATACGCCTCCACCAAGATCCGCAATTCATTGGCGGCCAAATCATGAAGCGAACAACCGGTACTTGGTGAGATGGCGCTGAAAAATCTGATTCTGGATATGGGCAACGTGCTGCTCACCTGGGAGCCGCTTGTTTTTGCATTGCGGGCAGCCGGAAATGAACAGGACGCGCGGATTCTCCATCATGCGCTGTTTAACACCGCTGAGTGGCATTTGCATGACGCCGGGCAGCTAACAGAAGAAGAATTGCTGCAAATATCCCTTTTGCGCACGCCTTTGCATCTGCAGGGCAGGCTTACAACGCTCTTTGAGCAATGGCCCCGATGGATGGCTCCCATTCCCGGTTCTGATCCTTTGATGATAAAGGCGCGCGAAGCCGGCTTGCGGCTTTATCTGCTCTCAAACGCCGGCACGCGCTTTCCCAAAGTGCTTGAGGAGCGGGATTTCTATCCGTGGTTTGACGGCATGATGGTGTCAGCGCACGAAAAAGTCAGTAAACCCGACCTTCGCATTTATAGGCGGTTATGTGAGCGCTTTGATTTGAATCCCGGAGAGTGCCTGTTTGTGGATGATTTGGCCGAAAACGTGGAGGGTGCTGTGAAAGCCGGCATGGCTGCCCATCGGTTTGACGGCGACTTCCAGAAGCTGGAGGATAAGCTGCGGGTTTTTGGCGTTGCTCTCAGCTGACAAAGGCATATCGCTCATCCGTTTTTTTCAGCCCCACCCATAGCGCCCCTTGAGCTCCACAAAGCTGACCCTTTCAATATCCTGGATGCTGACGGCCCCGTTTGCGTCCTTTAGGATCAGTTTGAGAACCTGGAATCCGGGCTGCCCGACGGGGATGACCATCCGCCCGTTGGCCGCCAACTGCCTGATGAGCGCATCCGGCATTTTGCCGGCGGCGGCTGTGACCATAATCCGGTCAAAGGGAGCGTGCTCCGGCCAGCCCTCGCTCCCATCTCCTGTTCGATAAAATACATTGCTGTAGCCAAGGGCGTCCAAGCGCTCCCTGGCTTTGTCCGAGAGAGCCCTAAACCATTCAGCTGAATAGACTTCCTTTGAGAATTCTGCCAGGAAAGCTGTCTGGTAGCCGGAGCCAGTGCCGATCTCCAGCACCCTGCTATCGCTATGGGGATCGAGCAAATGCGTCATATAGGCAACCAGCGACGGTTGGGAGATCGTCTGCCCGCTGCCGATGGGCAAAGGGACATCATGCCCCGAGAAAGGCTTTTGCGCATCATCCAGAAACAACGAACGGTCGAGTTTCCTGAAAAAGCCCTTTAATGCCATTTCGTCCATATTACGCATCCATTTCCCTTGGCCGGGCAGGAAGGAACAGGCTGGGCAGGCCGTGCTGTGAACCGGCAGTATCAAAGCTTGGGATCGGGCTGGGGGAGAGCGCAATGATTCGGCATCGGGGAAGGGAGCGCTCTGCGCCGGGCCGAGCCATGGTGCCGCCATTACGGATCGTTTTTCATCCGGAACAGCTCATACCAGTATGCATCGCTGGGCGTGTCCATGGCAAGCGCGATGCCGGCCTCTCCCGTGGCCGGGTTTACGATTCCCGCGAACACGGCGCAGCCGCCTTCGGGCAGCGCCCGGGCATCGATGCGGGTGACGGTTTGAACGGGTTCGCCGGGAAGCAAATCCTGAAGGCGCATATCAAGGGGCAGCAGGGTCTCTTCCCCGTTGCTCCCTTTTATGCGCAGGGTGGGAAGCCAATCAAAGTAAAAGGGGGCAATCCCGCTGTTGGCCCATGCCAGGATGATGTTCATGGACCCATCATCGTTCAGTTCCATGTCGCATTGCGATACGCGCAGGCGGTAACCGATCGTTCGGTTCACCTCATCCAGGGCCCTCTGGTATTCTCCGCCGCGGCCCACATCCACGAAGCTTCCAGGCCCGATCCAGCTGGTATGGGAACGCTCAAACAGGCTCAGCGTTTGTTCCAGGGTATCCGCCTCCAGATAATCCGTCTTCTCATGCCTTGTGGACAACTCGCCGCCGACAGGCGCTGTCATCCACGCGTCACCCATCGGGACGAGGGCGTCCTGTTCGTCTGTCTGGTTAAAAGCGCCGCCGGAAGCAATCCATTCAAGCCATGTTTCCGTGGGCTCCAAATCGCCCGCCGTGTCATTATACAGCCCCATGTTATAGCGGCTGGCCTCGGCAAACGGCCTGCGCATCATCAGTTTTGCCAGCGGGAACGCTTCCAGGTAGGGCGCGATGTACAGTGCCCTGGTTGGCGCCAGCGGCATCGGGTGCAGACTGCTTCTGATGTGCCATTCGCCCCAATGGCCCAGGGAGCCCAGCTGAACGTAGGCGATCAAGGGGTCCTGGCCATAGCGCTGGCCCAGGGCCCGGATTGCTTTGGCATGGGCCTGTATGAGAATGGGGTTCTCATAATTGGGGCTGTAGCCCAGGCCATATGAGTTGTCGTAATTCTGGCCGTCCCTGTTGGTTTTCTGCCACAGCCAGTCGGGAATATCCCGGTGCGTTTTTTTGCCCGGCCGGTCCATGACGAAGCGGAAAATGATGTGCTTGCCTTCCTCACGCCACCGGCTGAACTGGTTGGTATTCTCGAACGCATCAAAAGCGTAGACGCCTTCCTCAGGCTCAAGATCTGCCCATAACACCGTGGCATAGGCCAGGGAAAACGGCTGCTCGTGCTGTGACGGATCGGTGGCCCAAACCGCGTTCCCGATGTAGGGATTGGCCAACTCCCTTCCACTGGCCGGATAGCTGAGGGACATGGTCAGGCCCGAAGCGCCGACCGGGGATATCGCCAATAGAAAAATCAGCGCCAGGCATACCGCCGGCACCAGGGGGAGTGCCCCGCGAAGCAAATGGTGTGACCGGGTCATCATCATAACCTCACCCGTCAATCGATATAGTCGCCGCTGTACTGCCACCAGGGCCACATCATTGACCTGGCCCAGGGCGCGGGACGGCTCCGGAAACGCCAGGCCACCGCGTTTCGCCCGAACCTCGATCGCCATTTCCACATCCTGCCTGCGCGTTTTTGGGGACTCAACCGCACGATCGGCAACGGCGATAGCACAAAAATACGGCAGTTTATATTGATGTTAGCGGCGGAGCATGACGGATTTGGACGGCTGTCTTCCCCAAGGCGGATGCGGTGCTCCAATGAATTCATTCCATGGGCGTCCCTGCAGTGAATGCCCTCCGCTCCTTGATCATCAAATCCCTGTGAGCGGGCAGTCCGCCAGCCTACGCATCCCGCAGGAGGGCCTGCGTGGCACAGCGCAGGGACCCGCCCTGGGCATTGTGCGCGCCAAAGAAGATGGGGTAAACGGTGATGCCGCGTTGCTCCAGTGCTACCCTGATCTGGGCGTTGCTGTCATGGTTGTTATAGCCCATGATATAGGTGTTTTCATTGACCGGCAGCCCGTTTACCACAAGGTAAGGAAGCCTTTCCATGCCGACTGGGATCAGATCCCAATCTTTGAGGACATCAGGGATCCCTTCCGTAAACGCCTCGGGGCACAGGATCGCAAGCCCGTTTCGGGGAACGGACAATGTGCAGTCCAGATGCAGGACATTTTCGCGGAGCGGAACCCGGATGACATCGTAGCCATCACCAAGGTAGTTCTTCAGCCACCGGTATCCTGCTTCACTGGAGCCCACCGATTTGTTCTCCGAATTGCCCACCAGCACTGTTTTCCCCAGCACAATGATATCCCCGCCCTCCAGCAGGGGGGCGTCGTCAGCAACCTCTCCCAGCAAAGGCACATGCGGCATGGCTGCCCACCTGACTTCCGGAGCCATGCATCGTTCCATCAGCAGGGAGCGGAACCCTTCGATATCCACCCTTCTCAGGGGTGTGCGCAGGTTTGCCTCAACCACATTGCTGCCGATAATGATCAGGTTGTCCCGGGGAAAATCCTGGGAGTAGCCGTTGGCCAGCGCTTCCCTGCCATAGCGCCTTTCCACATCCCGTTCGCCAAACAATGCTGGGCGGAGGACTTTTACCCCCAGGCTCTCCAGGATTTTGACAAACGCGTCGTTTTCCGCCTTGATCAGGTCATATTCAGTGGTGCCGGTTTGAGGGTCAACAACACATTCGCTCCAGTTTTTGCCGGCGTTGGCGATGGCCACCTGCCGTTCCGCCTCCGGCAGCACCTTCAGCGCCTCCCGAAGCCAGGCTGCTTCCAGGGATGGATTGCGGCCGTTGGCTTCCCCCACGATGACCTCCCTGAGTGCGCCGAACTCGCTGCCGATGAAAATCCGTGTCTTCATGGTATTGGCATCCTTTCCTGAGGCTGCAGATGGGCTGGAAGCGCCTTTCATCATGATGGGATGTCTCCTTTTAGGTGGTTCCCGGCAATGTCCGGATAACGCAGGCCGGCCAGCATTCCATCACGCTGCAAAACTCCTGGTGATCATCAGATGAAGGGAAGCATCTCTTCGTTTTTCCGGTGTCCAGCTTGCTCTGAGGGACATCGGAATATTCGTTGGGCAATGCACGTGCGATGTGTTGTTCACGGTGTCATCTCCAGCTATTTCATGATGGTTTCCTGGGATAGCGTGATGGATGTCCCGTCAAAAGACATTTGCCGCAGGGACACGGTCATCTCCTTTTCTGCCAGGCCGATGAGAAGATAGGTTCTTGTAGGGAAATCATACCAATGATCCACCCATGTGCCGCTGTTGGCATAGAGGACATCAGCGCCCTCCAGATTCTTCATTTTTATTAGTTTGGCTTCGTGCGTATGCCCAAACACAACCAGCTTGATTGCAGGATCAATATCAAAATACTGCCTGTCGGCGAGTGAATCACTGTATTCGGTCGACGCGGCGCCCATGAGTGCCTCCTGCGCATCGGTTGGTACCTGAACAAGGTTCAACGCCTGCCTTTGTTCCCAGTTCTCAATGATCCCATGATAGAGTTTCACCGTAATATCGCCGTCGGCTTTCTGGAACGGTATCAGATCATGAACAGCGAATACGCCGGAATACCCGTCGATGTTCGTTCTGATGATTTTTTCATCAAAGCGCTCGCTTACGGGAAATGCCGTCATCAGGTTTTCCCAGATTTTGTAAAGCGAGTAATATCCCATCTGAACGCTGTCATCTGTGCGGGGCGCAATAGGCGCAAAAGCGTTGTCAGTATCCGGTTTCCCAGCAATGGCAGAGGAGGTTGCGATTCTGGTAAAGAAATAGCCGCATGGCAGGATTGCATTTGCGTCGCTGACAATATCCCTGTTGGACAGCGGGTCGGGGGAAACGAAGATGTTGTATCTGTGGCCATGTTCAATAACGATATCACTACTGCCGGCAATATAGGTGCCAAGCCCATGTGCATCCCGCGCCTGATTGATGGCGGGGAATAACCTGTCGGCTTCTGCTTCATCAAAATTGATGTCATGGTTCCCGGGCACATAGGTCACCTTGATGGCGCCATCCTGAATGATCAGGTTGATTTCATCAAAAATTTCCTGATTGTTTTTCGCAACCAGATCGTTGAAATCTGAAAGCGTACCGGGCATTTCATACTGCATCGGCAAAAACCACTGGTCAATCAGATCACCGGCAATGACCAGTTCAGCCACTGTTTCTGAGGCTCGGATCCTTTTGAGGAAAGCCAGAAGGTGGCCCTTGTTTTCAGTTGTTTCACCGATGGCATCATCAGCACCCAGATGGATGTCGCTGATAACCACAATCTGTGCCCTGTTGTCATTTTCATCCGCGGTGCCGATTCCGGGCGAAACCCCGCCCAAAGCGATTGCCAGGCAAATAATCAGCGCAATCTTCTTCATCCTTCATGTCCTTTTCCTGTTCCTGCCATGGTTTCCGGTATCCTGCCGGACAGGCTGTCTGTTATTGCCCGAAAGTATAGCATGGCAAAGGCGCATGTACAACCATATTGCAATAGCCGCGTCCGCTGTTTTGCAGCGGTTCATCGGGGAGGATGGCGCCTGAGCGTGCCATTTCGGCCCGGGCTTTTCACGCCTTCGTGGCCGGGCAATAATCTCCTGCCGGAATTGGCGCAAAAAGGAAAGATACGGTTGAATCTTCGTGTAAAATCGGTTATAGTGGCGCAAAGAAGACTGCTTGTTTGATTAAACCAGCGAATAAAAAACGCCAACATTTGAAACGGGGTGTGACCAGGGTGAACTGCAGCGAAAAAAGGCTGCGATGCATGGCTTTCAATCCGGGTGGCGGAAATATGCGCAGGAATGTGAGCTTGGTGCTCCTCGCGTTATTGCTGATTGCCATTGCGCCGGTTCCCTGCCTGGCCGCCGATAAGGGCATCAGCTGGACAGCGGGTGAACTCGCATTTATCAAGGACCATCCTGAGATCCGCATCGGAGTTGATCCCGGATTTATCCCGTTTGAATTTATCGATGAAGATGGCGAATACAAAGGAATCACTGCGGACTACCTGGCTCTGGTCAGCGAGAAGACAGGGTTGCAGTTTGACATTGCAAGGGGCTTAACCTGGCCCGAAGCGTACGATATGGCGCTTACCGGAAGCATAGACGTACTGCCTGCCATTGGCAGAACAGAACAAAGAGAAGAACACTTCCTCTTTTCCGAACCATACTACTACTACAAGAGAGTGCTCGTTACCCGCGACATAGATTCCGCGATATCCGGACTGGGCGATTTGAAGGGACTGGCGGTGGCTGTCCAGCGCAACAGCTCCCATCACAGTTACTTGCTGGCCTATCCGGATATCAATCTCAGCCTCTATGCTTCCGTCGAAGCAGCGCTTACCGCAGTGGCAACTGGCGAAGAGAAAGCGTTTATCGGAAACCTTGCCACAACAAATTATCTCATCCGGTCCAATGGCCTCACGAATCTTAGATTTGTGGCTTTTGAAGCCGAAAAGCAGCAAGCCCTGCATTTTGCTGTCCGAAAAGATTGGCCTGAGCTTGTCAGCATCTTTGATAAAGCGATGGATACAATTACTGAAAGCGAAAAACTTGCCATCAACAATACGTGGGTTGATTTGGATACCGATCTGGATTTCGGGCCCATTATCCGTATTCTGTCTATTGTTGGCGCATTGATTGCCGTGGTTTTATCCGTGTCTTTCTTCTGGATAGCACGCCTTAAGAAAGAGATCCGCCGGAGAAAGCAAACCCAGCATGACCTGGAAAAAGCCAAGCATGACGCGGATGAAGCGAATGCATTCAAATCGAGTTTCCTGGCCAGAATGTCCCATGAGATCAGGACGCCGCTGAATGCCATCACGGGCATGTCGTACCTCATGAAAAAGACCGAAATCACTTTGACGCAGAGCATGTATATCGACCGGATTATTCAAGCGGCCAACAACATGCTGAGCATCATCAACGACATTCTTGATTATTCCAAAATTGAAGCGGGAAAAGTCGAGCTTGAGATTGCCTCTTTCAGCATGGATCAAGTGATTCAGGATGTGGTCAACATTGTTTCATATAAAATTGATGAGCAGGGAATCGGTTTTCGGCTGTCCAAAGACCCCCTTGTTCCCAACTGGTTTTTCGGCGATCCCATGCGCATAGAGCAAGCCTTGCTGAATGTTATGAACAACGCAGCCAAGTTCACCCATGCCGGTGAAGTATCCCTGGATGTCCGGCTGGTGGCCAAGGAAAAGGATATATACCATATCTCCTTTACCATCAAGGATACCGGCATAGGCATGACAGAAGAGCAGGTGAAAAGGCTTTTTACGCCATTTGAACAGGGTGACAAAAGCATCAATCGCCGATTCGGGGGCTCGGGCCTGGGCTTGTCCATTGTCAAAAACCTCCTGGATATGATGGGCGGAGAGATAAAAGTGTTCAGCACCCCTCAGGAAGGCACGACCTTCATTCTCCGCTTGTCCCTCAAAGTCGACAAAGAGAGGGAGGCAGTGTACAAAAAAGCATTATCCACAAATCACTTCCGGAATATCAGAACGCTGGTTCTGGAAAAATCAGGCGCAAACATCAACCTGATAGAAAGCTATTTGGGCAGCTTCGGCATGCATTGTGAGCTTACCAGTTCAGAAGCCAGCGCCCTGAGCATGCTTGAAGCCGCAAACGGAAAATTCGCGGAGCCGTTTGATTTGTTTATTATCGATTACGATACGCCGGCTGAAGGCGGCTTCAGCTATGTTGATGCCATACATGGCAACGGAAGGATTGCCAGGGTTCCGAAAATTATGATGCTTTTGCCTATGATGCGGGAGGATCTGTTTGACAGGCTCCAGGAGCATGGAATCGATATGGGCATTGGAAAGCCAATCATCCCTTCGGTATTGCTCAATGGGATCCTGGACATTTTTAAACTTAAGGCGGTATCGGAGTACCAGCCTTCACCCAACAGAGAGCCCATCCCGGCAATGGGCAGCAAAACACAGCATGTCTTGTTGGCAGAGGACAACAAGACGAATCAGATGATTGCCAAATCGCTTTTGGAGCAGGCAGGGATAGAAACCCTCATTGCCGGCGATGGAAAGGAAGCGGTTGCGCTTTATCAGGAACACAAGGATATCATCGATTTGGTATTAATGGATTTGCATATGCCTGTGATGAACGGTTATGAAGCGTCGGAGAGGATCCGTGCATTATCCAGCAAAGTCCCCATTATCGCCTTGACAGCAGATGTCATTTTGGGGGTTCGGGAAAAATGCGAAAAGAGCGGGATGTTCCAATACATCAGCAAGCCGTTTAACCCGGAGTACTTTATTCAGACCGTCAAAGACAGCATCCATGAAAGCAAATCCGGCGCTGAGCCGGTTCCGGCTGTCCTTGACAGGCAGCTGGGCTTGAAACATATGGGAGGCAATGAAGCGCTCTATGATCAGGTTCTGATAGAATACCGCAACGAGAACCAGGACACTTTGGGCAGGCTTGCGGCGGCAGTGCATGAAAAAAGGTACGCCGATGCGGCCCAGATCGTGCACAAGGTAAAAAGCAGCTCTGGAAGCATTGGAGCCAAATCACTCCAGGATACGGCTGCGCTGCTGCAGGATGCGCTGAATGAAGGCAACGAAGAAAGAATCGCGCCGTTGGCGGATTGCTTTTCGAGATTGTTGGTGCAGTTGCTTGGGGAATTGAAATGAGCAGGATAAACCCGGTGGCGGGCGGGCCAAATAAGGGGGATTATAAATGCTGATCAAAATTTTGGTGGTTGACGACTCGGCTTCGGACAGAATGATCATACAAAACATGCTGAGCGAGTTTTGTGTGCTGACTGCCTGCGACGGCGTGGAAGCCTTGCGTGCGCTTGAGGAGCAAGAAGGAATCAACCTGATCATCCTCGACCTCAACATGCCGAATATGGATGGGTTTCAGGTTCTCGAATCGCTCAATCAGAAGGAGGGGTTCCAGAAGCTGCGCACCATCATATTGACAAACTATGGGGAGCTGGACAACGAAATAAAGGGCTTGAAACTTGGCGCCGTAGACTATATCCGCAAACCGATTCATATGGATTCATTGAAAGCCAGGATCGATGTCCATGTGGCACTTTTGCGTGCACAGCAAGCGCTGGAGCAGGAGCTCCACGATCAGGGCATCACCTTTGAGATGATATTCAATCAGGTGCCGGTGGGTATCGCGGTATCGTATAACAAAGAGGCCATTTCAGCCGCTTTGAACAGATTCTTCAGCGTTAATCCTGCGTTTGAGAAGATAACCGGAAGAACCAAAGAGGAGCTGATGCGCCTGGGGTGGGCTTCCATTACACACCCGGATGATCTTGAGGAGGATTTGAGGTATTATCAGAGGCTCCAGGCAGGTGAAATTGAAGGATATGCGATGGACAAGCGGTTTATCCGCCCGGACGGTTCGATTGTTTGGGTGCATATGCTTGGATCCAAGCTGATTTTGGATGACAATCACAGTTTTAACCATATTGCCCTTTTCAAGGATATAACGGAGAGCATATTGCTTGAAAAAAAGCTGACGGAAAGCGAACGCAGCAAATCCACGTTATTGTCGCACCTTCCCGGGATGGCATACAGGTGCAGCCATAATCGGGAGTGGACCATGCAGTATGTGTCTTCCGGCTGTTTGGCACTGACCGGCTATGCCCCGGAAAATTTAATAGACAGCAAAGATTTATCCTTTGGTGAGCTGATCGCGCCAAAGTATCGGGAATTGCTGTGGCAGGAATGGGATCGCGTGCTGGAAAGCCGGCGGGATTTCAGTCTGGAATACGAAATTTCAACAGCTGCAGGTGAGAATAAGTGGGTTCTCCAATTGGGACAAGGCGTCTATGACGGGAATGGTGAGGTAAAAGCCCTTGAAGGGATCATCATTGATATTACGGACCGGAAAGCGGCTGAAAATACCCTTAAATACAACAATGAGCACGACGGCTGGACAGGTTTGCTAAATCGCAGTTTTTTCGAAGGATTTATGAATAATGAACTGAAGAAGCATGACAATGCCAAGCGCGCGTTGATAAGCATCAACCTGAGAGGCCTCCAGAAGCTGACGGTGGCCTATGGCTTCCACTATATGCAGAGCATCATTAAAAAAGTTGCGCAAGCGCTTGATTTGCTCTGTACAGGCAGCCGCCTGTTATTCAACACCTATGAGAATCGATTTGTTTATTATATCGATGACTATGCCGATCAATCTGATCTCTACGCCTTTTGCGATGAGATTATCCAGTCGCTGGAATCAATACTTTCCATTGAGAGAGTAGGCGGGGGCATTGGTGTCTATGAGTTGGAACAGAACACCCCTCTGAATGCAGATGAAATATTGAAGAATCTTTTGATTGCTTCAGAAAAAGCTGCTGAGGAGAAGGACAGTGACTTTAAGGTGCGATTTTATGACGCCCTGATCGCAGAACGATTGATCCGCGAACAGGAGATAGAGAAAGAGCTGTACCGTGTTGCAACAGACGCAAACGGCGGGGGGCTCTATCTTCATTACCAGCCAATATTGGATACAAAAACACATAATATATGCGGATTTGAAGCATTGGCCAGGCTTGCCAGCCCTTCTTTGGGCGAGGTATCTCCGGTGGAATTCATACCGATTGCGGAAAAGACAAAGCTGATCATCCCCATCGGCGATAAAATTCTACGCACTGCACTTCAGTTCCTGAACAGACTGAGGGGGAATGGATATCGCGATACGAGTGTTTCCATCAATATTTCGGTTATTCAATTGCTGGGGCAGGGTTTTTGTGACAATTTGCTCAGGATGATCCAGGAGCTGCGGGTATCAACAGAGCATGTTGGCCTGGAAATAACGGAATCCGTATTTTCATCGAACTACTCTGAAATCAACGATATCCTCTTCACATTGAAAGAAGCGGGCCTTCACATTTCCATTGATGATTTTGGCACTGGGTACTCCTCCCTGGCAAGGGAAAGCGAGCTGAATGTCAATTGCCTGAAGATTGACAAACACTTTATTGACAGCATGGCTGAAAACCCCGAAAAATCCATTGTTGCGGATATTATATCAATGGCCCATAAGTTCGGTCATTGCACAGTGGCTGAAGGGGTGGAGAGGCAAGAGCAGATGGATTATTTGAAGGCATATGGCTGTGACAGAATACAGGGTTATCTCATCAGCAAACCGCTTGATGAGCAAGCCGCTTTGGAATTCCTGAAAAAACAAGGCAACATGCAATGAAGTAACCCTCAACCTATCCCTTGCATGGAGTCGGCCGGGCGGCTGGATGGCTGATGTGGGGAAGGCATTATGCAGGCGCCAGCATTTCGCCCGCAACAGGGTTCAAGGCAATCCCGATGTTCACAGGAGGTGCAGGATGCAGCGAGTGATTACAGATGAGGTGTACCGCTTTCTTTTTGAGAATAGTTTTGACGCCATTTTTTTAACGCATCCCAATGGCCAGATATTTCGGGCAAACCCCGCGGCCTGTGAGATGTTCCAAAGAACAGAGGAAGAAATTTGCCAGCTTGGCCGCCACAGCGTTGTTGACACCAGCGATCCGCGGTTGGAAAAAGCGCTCGTGGAACGGCGGAAAAACAGAAGGATCAAATCCGAACTGAACTTTGTCCGCAAGGACGGCACTGTGTTTCCCACTGAGTATACATCTGCCATCTTCAAAGACGAGAAAGGCGAAACCTGGTCAGTTATCATTGTCCGGGATATTTCTTCAGCCAAAACGGCCGAACAGCTTCTGCAAAAAGCGCATGAAGAGGCAAAGCATCTTGCTGCTTATGACTATCTCACCGCTGTGCTGAATCGCCGGGCATTTATGGAACGGCTTGAGCAGGAGCTGTCCCGCTCAAAACGCGAAGGGACCTCTTTGAGCATCATTCTGCTGGATATTGACCACTTCAAGAGGATCAATGATACCCATGGGCACATGTGCGGTGACGAGCTGCTAAAAAGAGCCGCCAGATGCCTTGCTGATAAGCTTCGCCCCTATGACATTTTGGGAAGATTTGGAGGAGACGAGTTCATTGCCTGCCTGCCAAACACATCCGGCGAGAACGCACTCATTGTTGCGGAAAGGCTGCGCAAGCACATGCAGAGCACCGATCTATC
The DNA here is from genome assembly GCA_012522875.1 of Clostridiales bacterium. Classification (GTDB taxonomy): domain Bacteria; phylum Bacillota; class Clostridia; order Christensenellales; family Aristaeellaceae; genus UBA6115. The sequence goes on from JAAYJP010000082.1 coordinate 16,369, forward strand.
CTGTACGGAAGGCGAAGTATTTGCCGCCATCAGCCTGGGGGTCGCCTGCCATGAAGGCGGTTCGCTGGAGGATTCGAATAATTTGCTTCAGCGGGCAGATAAGAACCTGTACATGGCCAAGTTCGAAAGAAATGCCGTCTATGGCGGATGAAATTGTTCTGGCGCATTCTTGCGCCCTGACATAGTAAGCGGTAAGCCGCGCATCACCCGTTGAACCAGGCGAAGGGCAGGTATACTGCCTCCAGTGCGCCGTGGCAAATCACACAAGGGTTTGGCATAATGGAAGAGGGCGGCGGAATGCCAGGGATATTGCGGAACGTAATGCTTTTCGTACCTGGCTTAAGCCGCATGGGACCTTTTGCAGAAAGAGCCGCCATCCGCAGAGGCTGTGCGGAAGCAGTGATTGACAGAAGCGGAGGAATAAATCGGCGAAGAATTTCGGCATTGCCCTGTTTCATCCGCTTTTTGCCACTCCCACCGCCGCCTTGCATATGAAAGTGCTTCCGATGTTGCCGCCCTGATGGGACGGGGCCTGTTTTTCCTGTTCCGGCCTCCCAAAGATGGAGGCGGGCACGCAATGAGCCTGCCCCCGGGAATCAGTTCATCGCGCACCCGCCCAGTGTATTGTGGGTTATGCCAGCGGCCCGGGAAAGGATAACCCGTCTCCGCTTCGTTTTCTTCCGGCTTCAAAAGCAAAAGCCCTAACTTTCAAATGCCCTTGTGTATGCATGGAGCGACTCACAGCACCTGCCAATTGGGTGCATCAAACCATTTGCGTCAGGCTTTCATCATGTCAATGTTCATTAAAGGCGATATATTTGGCGGGAATCACAATTTCCTCAGCATCATTAAGGCCCGTTACCTGATACACCCCCTTATAAATTGTGAAGGTGAAACCATCATCAACGGCATCGTCAATATTGGTATAAATGCCGGCGACCACATCGGTGTAATCAAAGGAATACTGAACCAGGAAACCGGTCTCAGCGTTGAGCCATACATCCGCCGGAACTGTCAGGTGTGACAATGCGGCTTTAATCGCGTCATTCCAGGCATGGTCGCTGTTTGGTGTGGACAACAAGTAGTTGTGAACCAATTCCTCAAGCATCCTGTCCACATGGAGGGTTGCTGCAATCCGGGTACACGCAATTTCCGCCCCATTGACGGCTACCGTTTCTTGCCCGACGATTTTGGACGTTGCCACGTCATCGAAAATATGGGTAATGGCATCGTATTCGCCCATTGTCTCCGCAACCATTTCGTCGGCAGGAATTTCCTCTATGTCGGTCATATAGGACTCATCGATATGGCTGGCATATTTAGTGTCCGCTGAACAAGCAAGAACCCGAGCATGGACACCACTTCTCGCCGGTTTTCTGGTATAATTGGTGCAAGGAAAACCTTGAAAAACAAGCAAAACCCTTGCACCT
>JAAYJP010000083.1 GCA_012522875.1 Clostridiales bacterium
AACCGCAGCCAGCAGCTGTTGATTGGCGCCCTGACCCATGAGCTGAAAACCCCCATGACTGCCATCATCGGTTTTTCCGACAGCCTGCTCACCATGCCTCTGAGTGAGGACAAACGGTCAGAGGCTTTGCAGCAGATTCACCAAGCCGCACGGCGCACGGAGCGCCTTTCACAAAAGATGATGCAGATCATTGCTCTGGGGCATGAGGAAGAATTGGAGAAGAAGCCTGTTGACGTCAGGGAATTATATGAACAGGTGTCCCTTGCGGCACAGGAGAGCATCCAACAGGCAGGCTTGTCCCTGGCTTTGGATATTCAACCGGAAGCCGGCAGGCTGTTAGGCGATGCCGATCTGCTGCACAGTGCGCTCAGTAACCTGGTGGATAACGCCATCAAGGCAAGTTCTCCAGGGAAGGCTATCACTCTGAGGGCTAGCCGAGAGGATCAAAATATGGTGCTTACTGTCACTGATCAGGGCCGGGGCATCCCACAGGATGAGCTGCCCCGTTTGGCCCAACCCTTTTATCGGGTGGACAAGGCCCGCAGCCGCAAGCTGGGCGGAGCTGGCCTGGGGCTAGCGCTCTGCCGCCTGGCGGCGCAGGCTCACGGCGGTCAGCTGCGCATTGAAAGCGAATTGGGGCAGGGAACAGTGGTCAGTTTCAGTTTGCCGCAAGGAGAGACAGATGAAAAAGCATAAGGGCATGATTTCCATTGCCGCCCTGCTGCTGGCGCTGCTGCTGGCCATTTTCTTGCTGCCGGTGATGACTGGGCTGATTACCCAGGGCCAGATAAAACGCCAGCCCACGGTGATTGCCACACCGGAGCCGGATTATAAAGACTACGAAGGGCAGGATCTTTAGAAGTAGACACCCCCCGTTTATTTTGAAGGCATCTTTGGCACGCTTTACAAGTTCATAACATCCCGCTGATGTTTTCATGAGGACTTTCAACCCGCCCCTGTCTATCATGAAGGTGATGTAAGCGCGACAGAGCCTTCCTGGCTCAAAGGAGAGTGAACCATGAAACGCATGATATCCCTTGTGTTGCTTGCTGCCTCCCTGTTTGCCCTGCCGGCAATGGCAAGCACTGTGCAGGAGCAGGTCGCAGCGTCTGAAAGGGCACAGGGCGCCTGGCACAGTCCCTCCGGGCGTACCACCGTGCAAATGGATGCTGAGGTCATTGTCCCGGATGTTCCCCGCACACCCATTGTGGAGGTGTTCCCCCGCATCTTTGAGCCGGGGGAAGCCTATAGGCTTTCGGATGCGCTGATTGGCAAAGGAACATGGCAGGCGTATATCGACATGGGCAGCGCCAGTCAACGCATTGACGACGGACCGCAGCCGGGCTACCAGGACGACGTTTGGAGTGGCACTGACCTGACACACCACGCCCTCGTGCTGGGCGGCGGTGGCAGGAGGAGGTATAGCCTGCCGGCCAAGACAGTGCATGCCATGTACACCGCAGATGGCATGCTGGGCCAGGCACAGGTGATGGTCAGCATGAGCTATCAATATAAACAAGGGGAAAATCCGGGGCGCAAGGTGGGCAGCCAGCAGGATGCGGTGGCGCAGGCAAACGCTGTGGTGAGCAGCATCTGGCCGGACATGCGGTTCCAGTCCGTGGACAAAGACATGGAAAACTTGTCCGATCGCATTTCCTACGAAGGCAATCCAGAGGATTATGGCTACCGCATCCATTTCGCCAGGCAACTGCACGGCGTAGCTGTCACCCCGGTCAGCCAGCAGGGCGCCGGGGACGTCAATTACTTCACCCCGGGGATGAATGAGACCATCTACCACCTGCCCTTGGCGTATGAGAGATTATTTGTGGATGTGGGTGAGGACGGCATCTTCCAGCTGCGCTATGACAACCCGCTGCGCATCGGAAATACCCTGGAGGACAGCCCCGCCTTGCTGCCCTTTGAGCGCATTCTGGAGATTTTCGGCAGTGTCAGCCCGCTGATGTACGCCCCTTTTGAGCAGGCCGGCAACAACGGCATCCAGGTGGACCGCGTGGCGCTGGGCTACATGAACCTGCAGATGAAGGACCATCCGGACCGTTACCAGATGGTGCCGGTATGGGACTTCTTTGGCAGCCGCACCATTGACCGGGAGTTTTATGAGGATGCCAACCTTTCCCTCTTCACCATCAACGCCATTGATGGCACGATAATTGACCGTTATTTGGGGTACTGAGGTAATGAGTATGAGGAAGAAGAGCATTTCATTTGCATTGGCAGTTTTTCTAATCTGTCTCCAGGCCTTAGCGCTTGGTGACCAGACGCTTGCACAATGGCTGAATGCCCCTGAAAGCATCCAAACGAACATGAAATCCAACACTGGCAAAACCATCATAGAAATTGATGCTGCTGTGTTTGTGCCCGATGCCTCGAAAGTGCCATTGTACGCTGTTGCGCCGCGCAAGTACAACATGGAGGAACTGCGTGCCATGGCGGACGCCGCCTTTGGGCAAGAAGCTTATGAGGGCGATGAGGATTTTAAGGTGCAGCACCAAACAATCGGCCCGGATTCCACTTTTGAGCATTGGAACCGTTCCATGGTGTTGAGTTCGCGAAAGCTTATTCAAACAGGCAGGGCTGATCAGCCTCTACCAGCAGCTCAAATGTATGCATCCATTATGGATTTGCCTGACGGGTCAATCGTCTCGGCCCATGCTGAATATGATCTCCAGCAGGTGATTGGCGAGGGCTATTACTTTGCCAACCTTAGTGCGCAACCCTTGAACAGGCAACCCGTCGGCACCAAAATATCCTTTGATGACGCCAAAAAGACAGCCGATGCCGCAGTTGCCGCCTTTGCTCCCGGTCGGGCTCTGGCAGGCGCTGCCATCCTGAAGAATGAAATCATAGTGAAAGGCTCGGCCAAGGCTGCAAGCAGCAGCAGTGAGGGATTCGTGCTGTATTACACATTGGCACGGGAACTTCCTCTGACATATGCCTACGGAGAAATCAGCAAATCCGATTTTATAGAACCCACCCAAAGCGAGTTGATTACCGTGGTGGTGGATGATAAAGGCATCTGTAACCTGATGTTTAACTGGCCACACGATGTAACCGGCGTTCTTGAAGAGAATGCCGCGTTGTTGAGCTTTCCCCAGGTGATGGATATCGCCAGCCGTTTGCTGCCGTTGAAATACGCTTCCTGGGAACAGTCTTACAGGAAGGTGAAGGTATTTGTCTCAGACATTCGCCTGGGGTATATGAGGGTGCCGCAAAAACAGAACCCCCGGCAATTTCAGTTGGTTCCGGTTTGGGACTTCTTTGGAACAGTAAACCTAGCTGGCAATAACACCGTGAAGTGGGACTGGGCATACAACAGTTTGTTCACCATCAACGCCATGGACGGCACCGCTATTGACCGGAACTATGGGTATTGATTATGGGTATTGATGTGAACCGCTGCCTGCGCGCCTTACGCGTGGACTTGTCCAAAACCTTGCTTTCGCGTTGGTTCTTCATCGCCCTGCTGGCCACCTTGTTTTCCCTGTGGCTGTCGGTGTCCCAGTCCTTACGACATTTATCAGATTACCTGATGTACAACGATGAGCCTAATTGGGCAAGCTTCTTTCAGGAGGCCATGCGGGGGCACTTCGCGGCACTGAGCCTGCCGGCCTTGTCTGCCCTGCCGGCGGCTGCCCTGGCTTTGACCGAGATCCAGACCGGGGCTGCCCGGGCTGCCATTTTCCGCAGCGGCTTTGCGTCCTATGTTGGCAGCAAGACCAT
>JAAYJP010000084.1 GCA_012522875.1 Clostridiales bacterium
ATAGATAGAACCCGGCTTCGGAGAAGGCCTTGCGAAAGTTCAGCCCTTCAGTATCGGCGTGGAAAACGTAAATGCTGGCATCTCTAGCCATCGCCTTTGTGTATAGTAGACTAAAAATACCGGAAAACGCCGAGTAAAAATCCCGAAATCGCCAAGGGAAATTCCCGGAAAAAACAGGGACAGTTGAGAATCTGTCCCACAAAACTTATCCTTTGTTGTAGAACAACCAACAGCAAAGGAGGAAAAGGAGAAGATGGTCAACATGTCCCATATCAATGATATCAGAGAAATGGCGAAATCGGGATACTCAGTAGCGCATATCGCACGGAAAGTTGGTGTTGATGAGAAAACAGTCCGTAAATATCGGGATCAGCATGACTTTTCACCTAAGCCACCAGAAATGAAAGAATATCCGTCAAAACTGGACCCCTACAAGGATACCATCAATCAATGGCTGGAAGAGGACAGCAAGAACTGGTACAAGCAGAAGCATACGGCAAAGCGGATCCACGATCGTTTGCTTGAGCAATACCCCCAGACTTATGACTGCTCCTATAACCTCGTCCATCGCTATGTCCGGCGAAGCAGACTGGGCGTTCAGCAAAAACGGGGCACACTGGAGTTGGAATGGCTGCCGGGTCAGGCACAGGTTGATTTTGGCGAAGCGGATTTTTATGATCGGGGAGAAAAGAAGCGGAAGAAGTATCTGACAGTGTCCTTCCCGCACAGTAATGAAGGGTTCAGCCAGGTATTCAGCGGTGAAACGGCAGAATGTGTCTGCCAGGGGCTGAAGGATATTTTTGAGTATATTGGCGGGGTACCAATCCTTCTGGTGTTTGACAATGCCACAGGTGTGGGGCGCCGAATCGGTGAAGAGATCCGGGAGACAGAACTGTTCCAGCGTATGCGAGCCCACTACAACTTTTCTATCCGGTTCTGCAATCCATATTCCGGGCATGAGAAGGGCCATGTTGAAAACAAGGTCGGCTATAATCGCCGGAATCTGTTTGTGCCCATCCCGGCCTATGATGACATAGAGGCATACAATCGAGATTTGCTGAAAAAGCATGAGATCAAGGCCCGGGAGACGCATTACAAGAAGCTGGCGCCTATTCAGACGCTGTTTGAGGAAGATCGCCGGGCGCTGTCGGCCTTGCCGAAACATCCCTTTGATGTCTGCCGATACCAATACATCAAGGCGAACGGTAATGGCAAAGTCAGATTGGATGCCAAACATTATTATCTGACCCGGCCGGAGTATGCGAACAATGAAGTGTTGGTTGGCCTCAGGGCACATACGGTGGACATTTTGGAACCATCCGGACAGGTTCTGACCAGGTATGAGCGTCAGTATGGCGAACAACGCAGCGACTCCAATGACTACAGGACAACGCTGGCCCAGTTGATGCGCAACGTTGGTGCCTGGAAGAACAGCGGATTACGCAAACTGATACCAGATCCGCTGCTTGAGGTGATGGACAGCCAGCCCAGAGATGAGCTGCAAAAGACACTGAGGACGATGTATCGCCTCAACAGGGATTATGATTTTGAAACAGCGCTTCGTGCCCTGGAAGAAGGCCTGCGCATTAACCGCACCAACTTCCATGATGCCGCCGCACTGGCCGCACGGATGACGGGGTATGGCCTTTCTACAGCACCGGAACAGGGTCCTGACTTACGCCATTATGATCAATTGCTGCACAGCGGAGGTGACCGGCCATGTTGAAGCCAACCAGAGATCGAGAACAGGTTCGCGA
>JAAYJP010000085.1 GCA_012522875.1 Clostridiales bacterium
GATCGGCAGCCCCGGGGAGGATGTCTCGGGCCTTATGCCGGGCGGTGACGCGCCGGCGCAAGCCCCGGAGGCTCCCGAGGCCGCGCCGGAACCCGCTGTTCCCCAGGCGGCCGCGGCTCCCGGAGCCGCCCCTGCGGCAACGGTGCTTTCCGCCGGCGTCTCCCCCCGCGCCAGGGCGACTGCCCATAGGCTGGGGCTTGATCCGGCCCAGGCCCATGGCACCGGCCCCAATGGCCGGGTGATTGAGCGGGATATTTTTGCTGCCCGGGATGCAGCGCCCGTGGTGCAGGCAGCAAAGGCGGCCCCGGCCCCTGATATGGCTGACAGGCCCACAGGCGGGATGGATTATGAAGAGGTCAAACTGTCCAAAGTACGCAAGGCCACAGCCAAGGCCATGCAGGAGAGCCTGGCCAACATGGCACAGCTCACTCACCAGTCCTCCTTTGACGCCACAAAGATGCTGGCCTTAAGGGCGCAGTTCAAGGCGGCGCCTGAGGAACTGGGCCTTGTCGGCATCACCATCAACGACATGATCCTCTTCGCCGTTTCCCGCGTCCTCAAGCGGCATCCGGACCTGAACGCCCACCACATGGGGGAGACCATGCGCCGTTTTGCCCATGTCCATCTGGGCATCGCCGTGGACACGCCCCGGGGCCTTTTGGTGCCCACCCTCTTTGACGCGGATACCAAGTCATTGGCCCAGGTTTCCCGGGAGGCCAGGCAGCTGGGTAAAGACGCCCAGGGCGGCAGCATCAACCCGGATATCCTCAGCGCCGGCAGTTTTACCGTCTCCAACCTGGGCGCCCTGGGCATTGAGATGTTCACCCCTATCATCAATCCGCCCCAGGTGGCCATCCTGGGTGTCAACTGCACGGTGGACCGGGTCAGAGTGGTGGACGGCCAGGTTACGGTGTACCCGGCCATGGGCCTGTCGCTTACCTATGACCACCGGGCGGTGGACGGGGCGCCCGCTTCAAGGTTTTTGAAGGATTTGGCAAAAGCGCTTGAGAATATTGACATTTTGATTGCGGACTGAGGAGTAGGGTAATGGAATTATATGATTTAATCGTTTTGGGCGGCGGACCCGCCGGCTATATGGCCGCGGAGCGTGCGGGCCATGCGGGGTTTAAGGTGGCGCTGGTGGAGGAGCGGGAGTTGGGCGGCGTATGCCTCAACGAGGGCTGCATTCCCACCAAAACCATGCTGTACTCCGCCAAACTGCATGATGGCGTTAAGAATGGCGAAAAATACGGCGTCACTGCCGAGAATCTCCAAATGGACCACATGAAAGTGTTGGCCCGCAAGGCTAAGGTGGTGAAGTCCCTGGTGGGTGGTGTCAAAACCGCCATGAAAGCCAACGGGGTGGCTGTTTTTGCCGGGCATGGGGAGATCATCGGAAAGATCGCCGAGGGTTTCCAGGTCAGGGCCGGGGGAGAGACCCTCACCGGCGCGCGCCTTTTGATCGCCACCGGCTCCTCTCCTGCCATGCCGCCCATTCCGGGGCTTAAGGAGGGGTTTGAGAAGGGATTTGTCCTCACCAACCGGGAAATCCTGGAACTCAAGGAGGTGCCCGGCCGCCTGGCCGTGGTGGGCGGGGGCGTGATTGGGCTGGAGATGGCCAGCTATTTCAACTCCGCCGGTTCCAGGGTGCAGGTGGTGGAGATGCTGGACCACATCGCCGGCGAAAATGACCAGGACATGGTAGCCCTCCTGAAGGCGGACTTTGAGAAAAAGGGCATTACCTTCTCCCTTTCCGCCAAGGTGACGGCCATAGAGGAAAACGGCGTGCGCTATGAACAGGACGGGCAGAGCCACTTCCTGGAAGCCGACAAGGTGCTTATGTCCATCGGACGCAGGCCCAACATCCGGGGCATCGGCCTTGAGTCCATCGGCGTATTTACGGAGCGAGGCGCTGTGGTGACGGATGCCACCATGCTGACCAACATCCCCGATGTGTATGCTGCGGGGGATGTGAACGGCATCTCCATGCTGGCCCACACCGCCCACAGGGAAGGCGAGGTGGCGGTGAACAATATGCTGGGCAAGAAGGACCTTATGCGCTATGAGGCCATCCCGGCGGTGCTGTATACCAATCCGGAGCTGGCAAGCGTTGGGGAGACCGAGGCCACAGCCAAAGCAAAGGGCCTGCCCTTTAAGGCGGTGCAGCTGTCCATGCGCTACGCCGGGCGTTACCAGGCGGAAAACGAGGGCGGCCGCGGTATCGCCAAACTCCTGGTCAGGACGGAC
>JAAYJP010000086.1 GCA_012522875.1 Clostridiales bacterium
CAAGGCCCGTCAGCATACTCATCAGCACCTGGTAGGCCCGGCTGGTGAGCTCGTCCACGGTACCCCTGGCATCTATGCTGCCGGCAAGCGCAGTGTTAAGACGTTCCAGCAGATCCGTCATGTCTTCCCGCAGGCCGGCCACCACTGCGGGCAGCCTGCGAATCAATTCCATGGCATCCCGTACAATGGAGGGAACCAGCACCAAGGCAAACAAAAGCAGAAGCAAGAGGATTATTAACACCAGTAAAAGGGAAGAAATCCAGCGTTTCACCCCCTTTGACTGAACGAAGTTGATAAGCGGATTAAAGAGGTAGGCAAGGATGATCGCGTACAAAAATGGCTTGAGGGTGCTCCACAGCGCGTCCCAGGAAAAAACCATCAGAAGAACCAGGCCAAAGGCCAGGAGAGCCTGGATTATCCTCCTGCGGTTATGCTTAAACCAATTTACTGCCATTAAGCCTCCTGTCAATACACCATTGACCGGTATTGTAGCACAGCGTTCCAGCACCTCACAAGAATGGGGTTGGACCTTGAATATACACCACGCCATGGCTTATAATCCTGGGAGGAAAGGGATACGATGCGTAAAGAAAACCCCATTGGTGTATTTGACAGCGGTTCAGGAGGCATCAGCGTGCTGCACTCATTTCGCCGCATGATGCCTCAGGAGGATTTTTTCTATTTCGGCGACCATATAAATATGCCATACGGAGAGAAATCGCCCGATGAAATCAGGGCCCTGACTATAAACGCCTGTGACGCCATGGCGGACCTGGGTATCAAAGCTCTGGTTATTGCCTGCAATTCCGCCTCCACAGCGGCTTTGGACAGACTTTTGGCGCGCTACCAATTTCCGGTCCTGGGGATCGAGCCAGCCGTGGCAAAGGCTGCGGCACTTCCGGGAAAAGGGCTGCTGTTGGTAATGGCCACCACCGCCACACTGGCCTCACTCCGCTTTAAAACGCTGGCCTCTCCGTTTGAAGATCGGGTCACCCCGCTCCCCTGCCCGGGGTTGGTGGAGTTGATCGAAGCGGAGGACAAATCCGGACAGGATGCATACCTCAGCCATCTCTTTAGTTCTGTTCCCAAGGAAGATGTGGCCGCGCTAGTGCTGGGTTGCACCCATTATCCCCTTATCAAGGACAAAATCGCCCAAGCCTTCCAAAAAACCGTGCCCATTATTGACGGCTATGAGCGCGCGGCTGAAACATTACTCTCCAGACTAAAAAACGCCCGGCTTCTCAATGAGCCCGGGCAATTCGGTAAAGTTATGATAAATTCCTCAGGCGGGCCGGAAACAAAAGCACGGCTTGAGCGCTTTCTCGTGGATCAGCTGTCTCTCATTCAGACAAATAATCCGGGTGATTGATGAACCATTGCCTGGCATCCTGGATATCCTTCTGCATCTGTATCCGCATCTCTTCCCGGGATGTATAGGTCATCTCGTCCCTGAGAAAATGCCAGTATCGGATGCGTACGGACTGCCCGTATAGAAGGCCCTGGAAATCAAACAAATGGATTTCCACGGCCGGTTCACCATGCGGCACCGTCGGGTGGCTTCCCTGATTGAGAACCCCCTGGCATACTTTTTTGCCCCGCTCCAAAAGCACCAAATCCGCCACATACACCCCATCACGCAGGTTCTTTTTCTCAGGATCGTAGGCAATGTTCGCTGTGGGCACCCCTAAGGTACGGCCCACCCGATTTCCCGTAATCACTTTTCCTTCCAGTTCCGCCAGCGCTTGCACATCCATCTTGCCATGTCCCATGCTTTCAAGTGTTTTCATCGCCCATATTAAAGCTGGAAAGCAAATTGTCAAGCCGTCGCCAAGTTTGACTTGCCCGGCATAGCATGATATGTTTCACATAATCATGCAGAAAGGCGGACCATCCCATGGACCGATACGCAGCGTTATCTCTTTTGAAAGAATACAACAGGGAGCCTTTCCATCTCCAGCATGCACTGACAGTTGAGGCTGTGATGCGCTGGTTCGCGCAGGAACTTGACCATAACGAAGACGCTGAATTCTGGGCCACGGTCGGGCTGATGCACGATATAGATTTCGAGCAGTTCCCCGATCAGCACTGTGCCAAGGCTGCTGAGATTTTGCGCGTTGCTGGCTTTGATGACCGGTTCATCCATGCGGTATGTGCCCATGGTTATGGCATCTTGTCTGCCAGCCCTGTACCGGAGCACCAAATGGAGAAGGTACTCTTTGCAGCGGACGAGTTGACCGGCCTGATCGGCGCTGCGGCACTGATGCGCCCCTCGAAGTCTGTGCAGGATATGGAGCTGAAGTCCCTGAAGAAGAAGTTCAAGGACAAGTCATTCGCTGCCGGCTGCTCCCGTGAGACAATCCGCCAAGGCGCTGAAATGCTGGGTTGGGAGTTGGACGTTTTGATGGAAAGGACCCTATGCGCCATGCGCGCCACAGAGCGCGCCATTCAGGCAGAGATGGAGACACTCTAAAATAATCTGAGCAGTATCATATACAAGGCAGTGGCGGAAAACACGCTCAACAGCGTGTTGTGTTTCCACCTGTGCATCAGAACCGCAGTGGCAACCCCAAGTAATTCGGGCAATCCATAAGGAGGATAAAATGGATTTACGGACCTCAAACTGTACACAACCAAAAGCCCGATAATGGCGCTGGGCAAAACCTGGCTGAGATACATCAGCCAGGTGGGAATATTCCGGCCTTTTCTGCCAAACAGCAGGAAAGGCAGCAATCTTAATATGGCTGTGATACCAGCCACAGCAAGGATGATGGAAAGGTGACGCATTTCCATTGCTTATTGTACCGCTTCCCGCTGTCCAGGCAGCAACAGCAACACGCCGCATATTACCAAAATGGCTGGGGCGGCAAATCCTCCAGGTCCAAGGAATATCAAGCATAGTAACGAAACCGCAAAGCCTGCCAGCGCCGGTACCCTGGCTTCTTTC
>JAAYJP010000087.1 GCA_012522875.1 Clostridiales bacterium
AGCAGGTGGGCGGCAGAGATATAGACCAGAATACCTGAAACAAACCCCAGGGCAAGGCCCAAAAAGGAATCACTCATCCGGGAAATGGCAGGATAGGCTACCAAGGCGCCGACGGGTGTTGACAGGGCTGCCACCAAAAAGGCATACAGCGCGGCCTTTTTTGAGGCTACCCCGGCCTTCAGGAGAACGGTGTAGGCGATCACCCCCTCCGCGAACTCATGCACCACCAGGCCAAGGCCTGCCAGCACGCCGGTCAGCGTGCTGACGGAAAAGGTCACGGTGTAGACCACCCCATCCAGAAGGGAATGGATCAGGATGCCCTGGATGGCGGTGACGCCAAAGGCCAGCTCCCGGGTCCCCGTATGTTTTTTGATGAAACGGTTGCTTAACAGCATGAAAACAAATCCGGCCAGGGCTGCGATGCCGGCCCGGGGGCTTTTTTCCAGCGCTTCAGGCAGGGCCATGATCAGCGGGGAAGTGATCAGCATGCCGGCGGCAAAGCACATAAAATGCCCGACATGCTTCCGCGCCCAACGGCTGTTTTTCCAGATGGCGAAAATCCCGGCGGCATTGACCGCCATGGCGCCCAGGGCAAAAAGCATGATCCAGAAGAAGGGGCTAAGGTCGTGCATCTTTCATTCCTCACAATTCAGCCCGGCTCAGCGTTCCTTCAGGGGTCTTGACGCCCAGGCAATGCTCGCTTCCGATGCTTGCCTTTCTTTTTACAGGGTTTCCCTCAGCTTGTCAATGAAGCGCCCTGTGCTTGTGCTTTCGATGTTTCCCATGTCCGATCGAAGCGCATTGGATAACAATCGCTGTGGAGGCAGGCGGGGACGGTATGTTGCGCAGGCACCCCTTGGCTTGTACATTTGGACAAAATGGATTAAACTGTGCATACTTTCCCCTTAGGGGAAAGCGGATGGTGTTGTTTTGGCGCTCAAACGCCTGGAGGATGAATGACAAACGCGCGAACCCAGCGGGTAGCCTGGGTGACCGGAGCATCCAGCGGCCTGGGAAAAGCCACCGCCCTGGCCCTTCACAAGGCGGGGTGGCAGGTGGCTGCGGGCGCCCGCAGTTTCGCGGGGGATATGCCTGATATGGGCGGGCTTTTGCGGCTGCCCCTTGACGTGACCGATCAAGCCAGCGTGGACGCTTTCGCCGCGGAAGCCGCCTCCCGCCTGGGAACGCCTGATGCTCTGGTCCTGGCTGCGGGCATCCTGGTCCTGGGGCCGGCAGGAACGCTGATGGATGCAGAACTTCGGTCGGTGCTTGATGTCTGCCTTCTGGGCACCCTGCGCCTGGTGCGCGCGGCGCTGCCCCTTTTTGCAGATAACGGCGGCGGAAAAATTGCCGTCTTCTCCTCCATCAATGGCCTCCTGCCCACGCCTTTCCAAGGTGCCTATGTGGCGGCCAAGCACGCCCTGGAGGGTTACAGTGAATGCCTGCGCATGGAAAACCGGGGCCATGGTATCCAGGTGATGCTGGTGGAGCCGGGGGATCACGCTGGTGGCGCCCAGGAATACCGCCGGCAGGCCGCGGAAGTTCCGCCCCGTTTCAGGGAGAGTTTGCAGCGGGTCAGAAATGTGATCGCCCGGGACGAGGGGAGCGGCCTGAGCCCCGGGAGGCTGGGTTTCAAGGTGGCCCGGGCCCTTGATAAAAACACGCTTCCCATGCGCCTCCGGGTGGCGCCTTTCAGCCAGCGTGCCGCCGTAGTCCTGCATGACATCCTGCCCAACCGTCTCTTTCTATACCTTATCTCCAAATATTACGGGGTCTGAGGGCCAATTCATATCAGGAGGACCTTACATGGAGCTGTTCACTGACATCACCGCCCGCTGCGAGGCGCTGCGCCAGGATATGACGCTGAAAAATATCTATGCCCTCACCAACGAGAACCCGGACCGCGTTGCAGCCCACTACCTGGACGGCAATGAGGAAAAGTCCATCACCTTCGGCCAGTATGAGGGGCGTGTGAAGGCGTACGCGGCCTATCTCTCAGAAGCCCTCGGCGCGGACAATCGGGGCCGCTTTGTGGCGATCCAGCTGGACACCTGCAAGGAATGGTATGCCGTATTTTGGGGGCTTGTGCGGGCAGGCTATCACGCCCTGCTGATTGACGCCAACCTCAATGACAAGATGACCGCCTTCATGCTCACGGAGGGCGGCGCCGCGGGCATCATCACCAAAAGCAAGAGGCGGCTGCCTGAGGGCGTCATTGAGGTGATGGCGGAAGCGTTGTTTGAGGCACCTGAAGCGGGGGATATCCCTGCTGTTTCCTGGGGCAGCATGGTGGCACTGTGCACCTCCGGCACCACACAGACCAGCCGCATTTATGTCTATGGCCAGGCGGCATTGTGTGAACAGGTCATCAACTCAGATCTTCTGCACAAGGCCAACCCCCGCATCGTGAACAGCCATATGCAAAGAAATCTGGCTTTTCTTCCGTTTCACCATATATTCGGCTTCATGGTGTGCGTGATGTGGTGCAACTTCATCGGCTATGAGACGGTCTTCATCAAGGACCGGGCGCCGGAAACCATCCTGGGCGCCATGCGCCGATTCAGGGTGAACTTCCTCTGCGCTGTGCCGCTTCTGGCCAACTCCCTCTCCGTGGGCCTCAACAAAAAGGTGGCCAGGGAGAAGCCCATCAAGCGCGCGGCGTTTAAGGCCATGAAGGGCTTGAGCCTGGGGCTGCAGAATGTAGTGCCCCGCTTTGGCATGGATTTTGCCCGGAAGGTGCTGTTCAAGTCCGTGGTATCCCAGCTCCTGGGCCCTGATGTGAACTGCGTGATTCTGGGAGGCAGCCACACCCCAAGGGAGCATATGCGCAATATCGCGGCTTTGGGTTATTATACCATCTCCGGCTTTGGTATGACGGAAACCGCCATCACCAGCGTGGAAACCCG
>JAAYJP010000088.1 GCA_012522875.1 Clostridiales bacterium
CTGGAGAATTACCTACAGCACCTCGATCAATAAAGCGGCCATCAGCAGCCCCAGCACCACCAGCAGCAGCGCCCGGATAAAAGGGGCGCCTTTTTTGATGGCCAGGCTTGCGCCCAAGGCATTCCCCAGGATGCTGAACAGGGCAGCTGGAAGGGCCAGGGCAAAGAGCACCCGGCCCGCGATGATCATGGTGATGGCGCTGCCCACATTGCTGCCCAGGTTTACAAGGCGGGCTGTGCCGGAGGCGCGAAGCACGGGCATCCCCAGCAGGGACACATAGGCGATCATCAGAAAAGTGCCCGTGCCGGGCCCCACCAGCCCATCATAGGAGCCCATCAACAAGCCAATCAGGAAGCTGGCGGGCAGGGAAAGGCTGGGCGGTACCAGCGCCCGGGAGACAGCCAGGTCCCGCTTGCGGATGACAAAGAAAGCCACCAGGGGCAGGGCCAGGACCACGCCAGTCTTCACGGTTTGCGCAGGCAGCACCGTCAGCAGCCAGGAGCCCACGGCCGCGCCCGGCACCGAGCCAATCAGGGAAGCGATGCCGCAGCGCCAGTCCACATGCCCTTTGCTGACATACTTGCCGGTGGCGACAGCCGTACCAAAAAGGGCGGACATCTTGTTGCTGCCCCCAGCCCAGTCAGGAGGCAACCCTGCCAGGTAATAGGCCGGCAGCGTCATCAAGCCCCCGCCGCCGGCGATACTGTCAATAAATCCCCCCAGGAACACCAGGGGGAGCACGATCAGGTAGGCCTTAAGCGTGAGCGCTGTCATTTTTCCTGCCTCTTTTATGATTGGCCTATCCTATCACGCCAAGAGGACGCTTTCAAGGGATTCGTTGACTTGCCCGGCACCGGGCCATATACTTGGCGAGGATCAGGGAGGTGGCAGGATGACGATGGCAAACATTGCTGTGTGGGGAGATTCTATCGGACGTGCGGTGGGCTTTAACGACAGCTTGGGCCGCTACGCGGTAATCAAGCCCAACTACCGGGAGATGCTGCTCCAGTCCCGGGCGGTCAACATCCTCAACCACGCCCGCTTTGGCGCTACCCTTCCAGAGGGCCTGGCGGACTTCCTGGATGCGGGAGAAGTGGATGCCCCGGCTGTGGCCATCCAATTTGGCGGGAATGACTGTAATTATGACTGGGCTGCCATCTCCGAAAACCCGCAGGCTTTCCATGGCCCGCGCACTGCGCTGGAGGCGTTTGAAAAGGGTTTGTGCCGCTTCGCCCAGCTGGTGCAGGACCGCGGAAAAACCGCCATTCTGGTAACACCTCCGCCACTGGATGCCCAGCGTTTTTTCGCCTGGGTGACCAGGGGCTTGAATGCTGACGCCATCCTCAGTTTCCTGGGGGACATCCAGCATGTGTATCGCTGGCAGGAGCGTTACGCCGCCGCCGTCCACCGTGCAGCCCGTCACGCCCGCTGCCGTTTGTTTGACCTGCGGGATGCCTTCCTGGCGGCCGACCATTTCCAGGACAACCTGTGCCTGGACGGGATGCACCCCAATGAAAAGGGCCAGAACCTCATCGCCTGTGCCATAAAGGACGCGCTGCCCAGGCTGGGCCTGCCCACCCCCTGAGCGTTCGCCACAATGGCAGCAGTTCCGAACACAAAAAAGGAGTTCAGGCTCTTTTAACAGGATATAGTGCCCCATCAGAGAGAAGCATCAGGCTCCAGCACGATAAAATGACCTTCCCGTGCTGCAGTTTCCTGCTGACAATTGATGGGCGCTTTCAGCCCTTCATCCCTCCCCGGGCCACGCCGCCCACGATCTGTTTACGGGCGATAAGGAAGAGGAGGATGATGGGCAGCACCACCACGGTGGAGGCGGCCATGAGGAGCTCAAAGTTGATGCCGCCCTCGGTCATGAAGACATACAGCCCCAGGGGCAGGGTGCGGTTGGCGGTGGAGTTGATGACCAGCATCGGCCACATGAAGGAGTTCCAGGAGGTGATGGCGTTCAGGAGGACGATGGTGGTGAGCGCCGGCCTGGCGATGGGCACCATGACCTTCCAGAGGTAGGTCCAGTTGCCGGCACCGTCCACCCGGGCCGACCAGTATAGCCCGTCCGGGATGGAGAGGAAGAAGTTGCGCAGGATATAGGTGTAAAAGATGCTGCCCAGGAACGGGATAAACAGGGACAGCCGGTTATCGATCAGACGCCAGGCAGCGATGGTCTCATAGTTGGTGATGACCAGCATTTCAAAGGGAATCATCATCAGCGACAGCAGCAGGGTAAAAAGCAGATTCCTCCCGGGGAACTTCAGCCTGGAAAAAGCGAAAGCGGCCAGGATGGTGACCAGTCCGGTTCCCGCTACGCTGGCGGCTGTGATCAAAGCTGAGTTGAGGAAATAGATGCCAAAGGGAGCCTTCTCAAAAACAGTGGCGAAGTTCTCAAACCGGGGGGCGGCAGGCAGCCACCGGGGTGGGAATGTGGCTACCTCCTGGGGCGTTTTGAACGCGGAGGTGAACATCCAGAAAAAGGGGAATAACATCACCACGGCACCCAGTGCCAGGAAGAAGTAGGTGGCCCCCCGCGCCAGAAGGGCGCGCAGGCGGTTGGCGCGGGCGATTTCCGCGCAAAGGCCGGCGCTCTCTTTTGCTGTCATTTCAGTGGCTCCACTTGCGCTGGATCACCTGCTGGAGCATGGTGATCACAAAGATAATCAGGAACAGGATCATTGCCGCCGCAGCGGCGCGCCCCAGCTTCCATTTGATATAGAACTGGTCATAGATGTAGTACACCACAGTATAAAGATTGTAGCTTGGACCGGGCCGGCCGTTGAACAGCGGGAATATCTCATTGAACACCTTGGAGGTGGAGATGGTGTTGATGGTGAGCACCAGGCCGATGGTGGGGGCCAGCATGGGCACCGTGATGCGGAAAAAGATACGCGCGCTCTTCGCCCCGTCCACCCGGGCGGCGATATAGTGGGTTTCGTCGATGTTTTGAAGGCCGGAGAGCATCAGGATGATGGTAAAGGGAAGGATGCTCCAGACCCCATAGATGATCAATGCCCAGAGGCTCCACTCCGGCGCCTGGAGCCAGTTGATTTTCCCCGCGCCAAACCAGGAAAGGATCTGGTTGATGACGCCAAAGTCCCGGCTGAACATGAATTTCCACGCCAATCCCGCTGCCGTTACTGCGGTCACCATGGGCATGAAATAGGCCGTCTGGAAGAGGGCCATGCCCTTCACCTTGCGGTTGAGCAGATTGGCGATGAGGATGGACAGGATGGTTGACAGCGGCACCACCACAGCCACATAGATGGCCGTGTTCTGAAGGGCATTGATAAAGTAGCGGTCCCTGAGGACGTAGGCGTAGTTCTCCATCCCCACCTGGGTGAAGCGGCCGGTGAGCATCTGGTAGCCTTCCTTGAAGCTCATCAGCACCACGTTGATGACCGGATACAGGGTGAACACCGCGATGGCCGCCAGAAAAGGCGTCAGGTACGCCAAAGGCTCCAGCGCCCGGGCCAGCGGGCGGTCCCGGTAGGCGTATTTTCGCTTTCCTGGAGCAGTCATAACAGGCGTTCCCCGGTTTCCCCGTCAAACAGGAAGGTGCCCCGCTCCCTGAAAGCGATGGGGATTTCTGTCCCTGGCCGGGGCAGCATATCCCCGTCCAGATAGCAGCGGAAACTGTGTCCGCCGATGTCAAAGTATCCCAGCACCTCCTTGCCCATGGCATAGATGCTTTCAACGGAAGCGCTAAACAGCGCTCCTTCGTCCGGATCCGGCACATGGGCGCTCTCCGCACGCACCGCCAGGATCAGCGGGCGTCCCTCAGGCGCCCCCGCCCCCCTTGAAAAGGGGAAACGGGCCTGCCCGCCCTCCAGGATGAACGCACCGCCTTTCATGTGCCCGGGCAGGTGGTTGATGGGGGGGGTGCCCAGGAAATCCGCCACGAACTGGTTTCGGGGCTCATGATACAGCCGCTGGGGCTCATCCTCCTGCTGCAAGCGGCCGGCATTCATGAGGACGATGCGATCGGAGATGCTCATGGCTTCTTCCTGATCGTGGGTGACAAAAACGGTGGTTACCCGCGTCTCCTGCTGAATGCGCCTGATCTCCTCCCGCATCTCAAGCCTCAGCCTGGCATCCAGGTTGGACAGCGGCTCATCCAGCAAAAGGAGGTTTGGTTTTTTTACCAGGGCCCTTGCGATGGCCACCCGCTGCTGCTGCCCCCCGGAGAGCTCCCGGGGCTTTCTGTGCAGGAGATTGTCCACGTGTACCAGCGCTGCCATGGCCCGGGCGCTTTCCTCACGCTGGGCCCGGGGCACTTTTTTAATTTCCAGGGGAAAGGAGATATTGCCCAGCACCGTCATGTGCGGGTAAAGGGAGTAGTTCTGGAACACCAGGCCAATGCCCCGGAGTTCCGGCGGAAGCCCGGTCACCGCTTCCCCGTCAAAAAGGATTTCACCGCGGGTTGCCGGCACGATGCCCGCCAGGAGGTTTAGTACCGTGCTCTTCCCGCAGCCGGAAGGCCCCAGGATGGAGGTCAGGTGACCGTCCTCCAGGGTGACCGTGAAGTCCTCCACCGCCACAGTGCTTCCAAAGTGCTTGGTCAGCCCACGCATCTCAACCTTCATCCCGGCCTCCTGCCCCTGTTTTGGTTCTGGTGTGTGTCCAGGTCCGCCCGCTCCCATGCCCTTATAGTACAGAACATACCCCGGCTGTTCAAGAAAAACTGCCGGGGTATATGGCAATGCGCTGGCTAAATCAGCGGCTTTCCCGTCATCTCGGGGGGAATGGGCAGGCCCATGGATTTGAGCATCGTGGGGGCCAGGTCGCTTAATCGGCCGCCTTCCTTGAGGGTTTTTCCGATGAACTCCTCCCCGCAGGCGATTAACGGCACGGGATTTGACGTGTGGGCGGTGTGGGGCTGGCCGGTCTGGTAGTCTGTCATCTGGTCGGCATTGCCGTGATCGGCGGTCACAAAAGCCCGGCCTCCCAGGGATATGATCTGGTCCACCAATTTGCCTACATCCCGGTCCACTTCCCTGACCGCTTCAACAGCCGCCTGTATGATGCCGGTGTGGCCTACCATGTCGCAGTTGGCGAAGTTCAGGATCATCACATCATACTTGCCGGAAGCGATAAGCTCAGAGGCCTTCTCTGTCACCTCAGGCGCCGACATTTCCGGTTTCAGGTCGAAGGTAGCTACCTTGGAGGAAGGGATCAGTACCCTGTCCTCCCCGGCATTGGAGCGTTCCACGCCGCCGTTGAAGAAAAAGGTGACGTGCGCATATTTCTGCGTCTCGGCGATACGCACCTGGGCCAGTCCGTTGTCCGCCAGGTATTCGCCCAGGGTGTTCCGGATATCCGATGGCGGGTTGACAACATCGATGCCGGTGAAGGTCTCGTCATACTGCGTCATGCTCACCACATTCAGGGGCAGAAAGCCCTTTCCCCGGATGAAGCCGGTGAAATCCGCCTGAATGAGGCTTCGGACAATCTGGCGCATACGGTCCGGGCGGAAATTGAAGCAAATCAGGCTGTCCCCGGCCGAGAGTTGACCCACGGGCAGGCCGTCCCTGAGGATGACCACGGGTTTTACGAACTCATCCGTAATACCTCCGTCATAACTGTCCAGCACCGCCTGGACGGGATCATCGGCAAAAACGCCTTCCCCTATCACCATGGCATCATAGCCCAACTTTACCCGGTCCCAGAGGTTGTCCCGGTCCATGCCCCAGTAACGCCCCTGAATGGTGGCGATTTTCCCCAGTTTGAGGGACTGGAGCTTCTCCTGAAGCTGTTTGACATAGCCCGCCCCGCTGGTGGGAGGCACATCCCGGCCGTCCAGGAGGCAATGGACATACACCTGGTTCAGGCCCCGCTCCTTCGCCATGTCAAGCAGTGCGAAGAGATGGCTGATGTGGCTGTGCACGCCGCCGTCAGACAATAGCCCCATGAGGTGAAGCGCCCGCCCGGTATTCCGCGCTGTATCCATCGCCTTGATCAGGGGCGCTTTTCTGAACAGCTCGCCGGACTCGATATCCCGGGTGATTTGCATCAGTTCCTGGTTTACCACACGCCCCGCGCCGATGTTCAGATGGCCCACCTCGGAGTTGCCCATCTGTCCCGGCGGCAGGCCCACATCCGGGCCGCTGGCAGAAAGCTGCGTATGGGGGTAGAGGGCCATGAGCCGGTCCAGGTTGGGGGTTCCGGCGGCCGTGATGGCGTTGCCCTCCGGATTCGGATTGATGCCAAAACCATCCATGATGATCAGGGCGGTCAGTTTTTTGGACATGATGTCTCCTTATTCGGCGTAATTGACGACCTTGGCGAAGTCCTCCGCCTTGAGCGATGCCCCGCCGATAAGGCCGCCATCGATCTCCGGCTGGGCCATCAGGCCCGCGACATTTTTTGGATTCATGCTGCCGCCATACTGGATGCGCACCGCGTTTGCCGCGCGTTTGCCATAGACGCCCGCAACGGCCTCACGGATGACGCCGATGGTGGCATTGGCTTCCTCATCGCTGGCGGTAAGCCCAGTGCCGATAGCCCAAACCGGCTCATAGGCAATGATGACTTTCTTGACCTCATCAGCGGTCATGCCGGTCAGGGCGATGAGGGCCTGGTAACTAACCAGGGCATTGGTATAGCCTGCTTCCCGCTGGGCGCGGGTCTCTCCTACGCAGATGATGGGGATGAGGCCCCCGCGCAGGGCCGCCACGGCACGGCGGTTCACGGTCTCGTCCGTTTCGCCAAAGTAGGCGCGCCTCTCACTGTGGCCAATGATGGCATACTCGGCTCCCGCCTCCTTGAGCATGGCGGCGGAGTGTTCCCCGGTGTAAGCGCCGGAAGCTTCAAAGTGGATATTCTGGGCGCCCAGTTTGATCCTGCTGCCCCGGACGGCTTTTTTGGCCGCGGGCAGGCACACGGCGGGCACGCACAGCACCACAGTGGGCTTCGCTCCTTCCACCAAAGGCTTCAGGGCCTGGATCATCTCTGCGGCCTCACTTGGGGTTTTATTCATCTTCCAGTTTCCGGCAATTACGGGTTTGCGCATGTTAATCTCCTTATTCCAAATCAGTTGTTATTTGTCGTTGAGCGCGGCCACGCCGGGCAGTTCCAGCCCTTCCAGGAACTCCAGGGAGGCACCGCCGCCGGTTGAGATATGGCTGATCTTCCCGGCAAATCCCAGCTGCGCCACCGCCGCCGCGGAGTCGCCTCCGCCCACGATGGTCACAGCATCGCTGTCCGCCATGGCCTGGGCCACAGCCCGCGTTCCACTTGCGAAATTGGAAAGCTCAAACACGCCCATGGGGCCGTTCCATACCACCGTCCTGGCGCTTTTGATGGCGTCAGAAAAGGCCTTCTGCGCCTTGGGGCCAATATCCAGGCCAAGCCAGCCCTCGGGGATCTCCCCGCTTAACACCACCTTGCTGCTGGCATCATTGGAAAAACTGTCCGCAGCCAGGGTATCCTCCGGCAGAAGGAGCTTCACGCCCTTTGCACGGGCCTTTTCCAGCATCTCGCGGGCGTAATCCAGCTTGTCCTCCTCCAGGAGGCTTTTGCCGATCTCCCCACCCTGGGCCTTGACAAAGGTATAGGCCATGCCGCCGCCGATGATGAGGGTGTCCACTTTATCCAGAAGGTTTTTGATAACGCCCAGCTTGTCTGAGACTTTGGCGCCGCCAAGCACCGCCACAAACGGGCGCTCAGGGTTCTCAACAGCCTGGCCCAGGAACTGCAGCTCCTTTTCGATCAGGAAACCGGATACGGCTGGCAGATAATGCGCCACGCCCTCCGTGGAGGCGTGGGCCCGGTGGGCAGTGCCGAAGGCATCGTTGACATACACATCGCCGTAGGAAGCCAGCTTCCTGGCGAAATCCGCGTTGTTCTTCTCCTCCTCAGCATGGTAGCGCAGGTTTTCCAGCAGCACCACGCCGCCATCCTTCAGTTCTGCGACAGCCGCATCGGCATCCGGGCCGATCACATCCTTGGCCATGCGCACCTTCTGGCCCAGCAGATGGGACAGCCTTTGGGCCACGGGTGCCAGGGAGTATTTGGGATTCACTGCACCCTTGGGGCGGCCCATGTGGCTCATGAGGATCACCTTGGCTTCATGCTCAATCAGGTACTGAATCGTGGGCAGAGCGCCCTGGATACGGTTTTCGTCGGTAATCTGGCCGGCATCGTCCATGGGGACGTTAAAGTCCACGCGAACCAGGGCGCGCATGCCCTTCAGCGGGATATCACGGATGGTTTTCTTATGCATAATCTGCCTCCTGAAAATGATCTTTGCCTTTGGTTTCCTTTGCGTACTGTGCTATGGCCCTGGCCGAACCTTCATCAATCACCAGCACATGGGGCGGGTGGCTGCGTACGGCGGCCAGGATTGCCCGGGATTTGCGGCGGCCCCCGGCCGCCATGATGCGGGTGGCATCGGGTTTATCAGCCATCAGGTCCTTTGACAGGGTGCCGCTGCGGTAAACCACCTGGCCATCCAGGCTGATGAAGTCTCCCAGCACCTCGCCCACCGCCTGGCTGCGCTCCAGCATCCTCAGCTGCGCCGTGTCAAGGCCGCGCTTTTCCGCCGTCTCATCCGCGCGGCCCACCCCGAAGATGATCACATCGGCGTTTCGCATCATGCGCAGTGTATCCGC
>JAAYJP010000089.1 GCA_012522875.1 Clostridiales bacterium
CAAAGAGGAAATAATGGCGGGTGCTCGCCCCCAATGCCGCGGCATTTCCAAAGATGCAAGCAACGTCCGGGCCGGCTCCTCAATGCCCGCGCCCTTCCTCCAGCGCTTGGAGCACCCGGGGGATTTTGTCTTCCAGTTCGGCCGGGATCTGCAGAATGAGCGTCTCCGTTACGGGAGCGGGATGAATCCCCGCGGCGTATTCGATGCGCAGCTCGCCTGGTTCCTGTTTCCCGCCGGGCGGTTCATACGCAAGATCGGTAATCCCGGCTCCCGGCATGTTCCACGCGTGGAATGATCCGTTCAGGAAAGCGCCTCCCCTGCCCAGGATGACCTCGTCGCCGCTACGGCGTATTTTGCGCACCCGATACGAGGTGATCAGCCAGGCGGCGAGTGCAAGAAAGGCCCCCAGTCCCAGGCAGATTCCGGCCATGAGGAGTTTCTCCTCCACAAAGAAGGGGAGGATAACGGCGAACAGCGCGCAGAAGAACAGCATCACCATCAAAAGCGCCTTATTTTTCATCCGCAGCTGAGCAATATTCTTCTCCGCCTGCATCCGATGGCTATCCTTTGGCAAGGCAAAGCGCAGCAACGGGCCGTCCCGAAAAAGGCTCCTGTATCTTTTTTCCATCACCCCATACATGGCAAAAATCACTGCCGCAACAATGAGGAACAGCAGCCCGAAAGCAACCAGGGCATATTGGTTCATGTTTGGGTCGCCGCTCTGGATGAACCCCCCTGCCAACAGGATGATGCCTGCCAGGAGGAAGGCGCCTGCTGTGATGAATGGTTTTATATACAGATGTTCTTTTTTCATGGATGCTTTTTCTCCCCCAAAGGGCACCTGTTTCGGAGTTCGCGCGTCTTCTGTTAAAACAGGGGATGCGTTGCGGTGTGCCAGGTGATAATGGGTGATGAAAACCTGGCGGATGAGAGCGCTTGTTTGCCGGTCCGTTTGAAAGGCTTGCCACCAACGTGCGAAAACCCGAACGCAAGGTTCACCCCATCCTCCGTAATCATTATAATACTGGCGGTTTCGCGTGTACATAGAGGAACCTTCGCGCCCAATCTGACATGAGGCACCGCATGGTGGGATCGCTTCCTGATCCTTTCCGATTGGTATTGCTTATCAAGCGCCGCGATGTATTTTGAATGATTATCTGTTGACGGCAATACGATATCCCGCCATAATACTGTAAACGAAAGCGTTGTTGCTGTAAAACACCGATGGATTCACACATCCTCTAAAACGACAGAGCCGTTTACGGTAACGGCAGATTGGAGATCCAGGTGAAAGCATTGCGTTTGTTTTTGGCCGGAGCGGTGGTTTTTGTCTTTTCCCTGTCATGTGTCCTGATGCCAGGGCTGTCCCATCCGTCTGCCCGGGCTGCCACAGACACCATCGCTCAGGGCTATGAGGCCACCATCAAGGCGACAAGGGAGGCAGTGGCAAAGGAACTGGACAGCGGCATCCCATCAAGCGCGACAGCAGCTGTGATGGTGGACGGCAAGGTTGTTTACGCCGAAGGATTTGGCCTCAGGGACCGCAGCAACAACCTTCCGGTGGATACCCAAACACAGTTTAACATGGGATCAATCAGCAAAATTTTTACAGCCGCCGCCATCCTTGCGCTGGTACAGGAAGAATCTGTTTCCCTGGACAAACCTGTCACAGAATATCTTCCCGGGTTTTCCATGAGTGATGCCAGGTACAAAGGCATCACGGTCCGCATGCTGCTCAACCATACATCGGGCTTTCCCGGGACAAACATCAAAGATGGCTTCACAGCCGCCAAAAACAGAAACTATGTCTCAGAAACCCTGGACGTGCTCAAAACCGGCAGCCTGATGAATGATCCCGGAGAAATCAGCGTTTACTGCAACGATGGATTTACAGTTGCCGAAGCGATTGTCCAGCGTGTTTCAGGCATAAGCTTTGCGGATTTCCTTCAGGAAAAGGTGTTTGACAGACTCGGCCTTGACAACACAAGCGCGTACTACAAGGAGGGCAATCAGAATATCGCCAGGGTATATCAGGGGGACAGCCATATTCCCATGCCGGTTGAATATGTCAATATCCTTGGATCCGGCGGCTTGTCTTCCACAGCCATAGATCTGTGCAAATTCGGGGAGATCTTTCAGTCAGAAGCTGTATTGGGCCAAGCCATGCTCGGCGAATACACCAAACCCCAGTATGGGCCATTATCTGTTCCGGCAGGAGAGCCCCTGCTCAACTTCGGATTGGGCTGGGACTTTGTTCAAGTCCACCCATTCAAGGCACAAGGCATTGACGTAATGGCAAAGAACGGCGGAACCCTTCAATATTTCTCGCAGCTCTATGTGCTTCCCGAAGAGCGCATCAATGTGGCCGTCATATTCGCCGGGTCCGCAAACCCTACCGCTGTAGCCGACGCCATGCTGTGGGCCTTGCTGGAGGAAAAAGGCATTGCGAAAAAAACGGCCCCCGCTTCACTGCCTGAGGATACCAGGGTCCCGGAGAGCATGAGGGGCTTTGAGGGTTATTACGTCTCCGGCAATGGCTTGATGAAATTGGAAATAACTGATGACCAAACGGGTATCGTGCGCTCAGCCTGGAACGGCGAAGGTTTTGATCCCGAAAGTGTTTGGGTTTATAAAGCTGACGGCAGGTTCTATTCGCAGGAGGGCAGCGGCTATTCCTTCGCGGAATATGCGGGGGGAAAGGTGCTGATGCTTCATCCCGACAGTTCAAACGTCGGGTATGTAAGCTATGAAAAGCTCAAGGGCGGCAACCAAATTGATGCTGGCGCGTTTTCAGGAAAGACATGGGTTCCCGTGAACATGAGCCCCTATGATTTCGCCTTCACGATGTTTCGCACCGAAGCCTTCCCCGAAGTGCCGGGATATATCCTTGCCCATGACGGGGACACATACACTCCACTGGCCCTGAAGAGCCCGGCTGATACCTGGATGTCCTTTAGCTATATGAGGGATCAGCCTGAGTTCCATCTTCAGAATGCCCAGGGAGAGACGCTGCTGTATAACCATGGCATTCTATTCGCTGATGCCTCAACGCTTCCGGTTGCCAATGCGGACAGCACGATCCGTATTGACTCGGACGGGCAAAACAAGGCATACAGGGTGGGGGCTGAGGCTTTTATCCGCTTTTCCATTCCCGAGGGTGGAAGGATCGTCGTGCTAAATCCCGGGCTTGGTATGCTCTATGACAGCCTGGTATCGGGTGGCAAGGAAGTCCCGGCGGAAGCAGGATCCTATCTTCTGGCCATCGGTGAACCAGGAGATGTATTTGAACTGAACCATGCGGAATAGTCTTCGCTTCCCTGGCGCCCCCCGCTGCGAGCTTTGCGGTATGGATGGCACTCCTGCAGTTCATCGTATGTAAGGTACGCCGGGCTACTGACTGTACACGATAGAACGCTGTCATGAAACCCAAAATAATCATTCAGTTTTCCTTGAGAATGCTCAGGCTGTCTGCTTGCACCGGTATAACGCCGCCCGGACGGGGCGCAAACAGCATATCTGATGCTTAGAGGCGCATGAGCGGCAGTGTTGCCCCTGAAACCTGAGCAATGCCCTGGCTGTCAGGAAAGGCGGTGCACCAAAAAAAGGAGCCCATGGCCACGGGAAAGAGCGGCAAGGAAACGTACCCGGGCCGCGAAGAAAACTAGACGGAGACTAACGCTTCAGCGCAGCCGGAAGATGAGGTTCCCTATGATTGCAGAAAACAATGCA
>JAAYJP010000090.1 GCA_012522875.1 Clostridiales bacterium
GCGGTATGATATGTTCATTGTCTGAGAGGCGGCGTTCCTGCCGTTTCTGAAAGGAAGGGTCTTGGCGCAGCAGGTGAAGGGCCGGCGGCGGCACACATTGGCTTACCGCGCTGCCCGTGCGCTGGTGGCACCTTATTTCGTGTGGCGTTTTAATCTAAAGGCCAAAAAGCAGGGCGCGGAGAGCCCCTTCCTGCTGCTGGCCAACCATGTGACGGAGCTGGACTTCTTCCTGGTGGGCGCCGTATTCAAGCAGCCGCTTGTGTTTGTCATTGGCGATACGCTGCTGCGCGCGCCGGTGCTTGGCTGGCTTTTGAAGGCGCTCTTTGGTGCCATCGGCAAGCACAAGGGCATCGCCGACGCGGGCACGGCCATGGGCATCCTGAGGCGGCTGCGCGCAGGCCAGAATGTGTGCCTGTTCCCCGAGGGCAACACCTGTTTTGGCGGCCGTACCGGCCCCTTTCCCGAAGCCACCGGCAACCTGGCCCGGGCTGTGGGGGCAACGCTTGTCACCTACCGCATCTCCGGGGCCCACCTGGCGCTGCCCCGGTGGGGGAAGAATATCCGAAGAGGCCGTGTGACTGGCGAAATAGTGGGGAAGTATTCGCCTGAAATGCTAAAAAATATGTCGCCGGTGGAGGTCAATGCCCTTATTGCCAGGGACCTGCAGGTGGATGCCTATGCGGACCAGGATAAAAGCCCGGTCGCCTACCGGGGCAAACGCCTGGCCCAGGGGCTGGAGCACGCGCTGTACTGGTGCCCCGTATGCCAGGAAGTCGGGCAGATCACCAGCCGGGATGACGCGGTCACCTGCCGGGCCTGCGGCCTTCGGGCGGTATATGATCCGTATGGCGCTTTTGCGGGGGGAAAACCCTTCAAAAACCCCGCCCAGTGGCAGGACAGCCAGCGGGCATGGCTCAAGGGGCGCGTGCTGGCGGCGGCGGAGGGGCCGGTCCTTGGGGACGGGGACGCTGTGCTCTCCCAAAGGGGAGAGGGGCGCAAGCTAAAGCCCGTGTCCCGGGGGAAGCTGGCCATGAGCCGGCAGGGCCTGGCGGTCGGGGAAAAGACGTTTCCCCTGGGCGAGATCGTGAGCCTGGAAATATACCGCAAGAATATCCTTCTGCTGGCGGCGCGGGACGGCGAACGCTACCAGATTGTTGCCCGGGGGCCTTTCAGCGCCCTGAAATACCGGGATATGTATCAAATACTTGGGGAAAACGGGAGGCAATAATGGACTTTTCAAACGCCAATACACAGCTGTGGGCCATGTTCATCTGGGCCGGGGTGATCGCTGTGCTGCTGCTGGTGGCCAACATCCTCACCCGGAAAATCGCCTTTGTGCGCAAGAGCCTGATTCCGGTGGCGGCGCTGGCGGGCTTCCTGCTGCTGATCCTCCGCTCGGTTGGCTGGCTGAATGTTCCCATGGTGCTTTTGGAGATGGTCACCTACCACGGCATCGCCCTGGGGTTTATCGCCCTCACCCTGCGCACCACCAAGGAGGGCACCGGGGGGATGTTCGCGTTCAAGGCGGGGGCGCTCATCGTGTCCACCTACCTGGTGCAGGCCATCATCGGCCTGCTCATTTCGGCCATCCTGTTCTATACAGTGTTGCCCGATTTCTTCCCGGCGGCGGGCATCCTGCTCCCGATGGCCTTTGGCCAGGGGCCGGGCCAGGCCAACAACGTGGGCAGCAGCTATGAGGCCATGGGCTTTGCGGGCGGGCGCTCCTTTGCCCTGTCGCTGGCGGCGGTGGGCTACCTGGTGGCCTGCTTGGTGGGTATCTGGTACACCCGACGGGTCATCCGCCGGCGGAACCTTTCCCCGGCGGATCAGCCCTTGGTGTCCGGTTCCGTCACCGTTGACGCCTTCCAGGACAGGAACGAGGTGCCGGTGTCCGAATCGGTGGACAGGCTGAGCATGCAGGTGGCCCTGATCCTGGTGACCTACCTGCTCACCTTCCTGGCAACCCGGGCCATCGCCGGCCTGGTCAGTTCCGCGGCCCCCGGCTTCGCCAATATGTTTGTCCCCCTGCTCTGGGGCTTCAACTTCATCACCGGGTCCCTGATGGCAATGGCGGTGAAGGCGGTCCTCACGGGGCTCAGGCGCAGCGGCGCCATGACGCGGCAATACCAGAACAACTATCTCTTAAACCGCCTCTCCGGCCTGGCATTTGACCTGATGATCGTGGCGGGCATCGCCTCCATCAACATCGCCGACATGCGCGGCCTGTGGCTGCCATTCCTCCTGATGGCGCTTACCGGCGGGGCGGCGACCTACTGGTACCTGAAGAAGCTCACCCCCATCCTGGCCCCCGGCTTTGCCGATGAGAGCTTTGTGGCGATGTATGGCATGCTCACGGGCACCATCTCCTCGGGCATCCTGCCGCTGAGGCAGATTGATCCGGAGTTCAAAACCCCGGCGGCGGACCAACTGGTGGTGGGCAGCGGCACCGGCATCCTCTTTGGCGCGCCCATTCTCATCCTGATCAGCCTGGCGCCCACCTCCCAGGGCATGCTCTGGCTGACCATCGGCTTTTGCGCTGTTTACCTGGCGCTTTTGCTGGTGTTCCTGCTGGGCAGAAAGCTCCTGCGCAAGGCGAAATAGACGGGCAGACCAACAGGGCTTGTGCGCCAGCCCAGTTTCATCCGCCCGGCGATACACTGGGGGAAGGGCTGGAAAAAAGCAAGAACACGATCTTGAAGATCGTGTTCTTGCTGATAGAGGCTTTGGCTATTCAAAGTGCATCAAATGAATCTCCGGGCGGTTTTCCGCGTAGCCGTGAGCGCTTTTGGCATAGCCGGACTTTGAGAGAAGCAGGTAGTGCCGGTGTTTTGCAGGAACCAGCTGGGATTTGCGCTCCAGGTCCGCGATCACATCGGCCTTCATCGGCTCATTCCGCCACTTAGCCTCCCCGAAATAGGTGATGTCAGCCCCGAATCCCACCAGATCGATCTCCTCCTCCTGCTTAAGGGCAGGGTTGTTCCCCCACCAGCGTCCCCGGTTTCCAGCAAGGCCGGGAAGGGATCCTTCCATCTGCCAACGGTCAAAATAGTTATAGAATATTGCCTCAAAGCCCTGGCCCATGTGGTTGTTTATAAACGGAGCAACAAACTGGGGGAACACCTGGGAGCCAAGCCCTGTCATAACAGCGCTCATGTGGGGCAGCACAAAACGGTACCAGAAGCGAAAGCTGCCGTCCGTGATGCGATAAATGGTTTTGCGATTGGACTTTTGGCCGACGGGCCGTTCCCGGACGATGATGCGCAGTTCCTCAAGGCCCGCCAGGTAATGGTTGAGCGCAGCGCTCTCCAATCCGATTTTTGTGGCGATTTCATTGCTTCTGCTTGCCCCGCCCGCGATGGCGCCCAGGATGCTGTTGTATACCCTGGGCTCGCGCAGCTCCTGCTTTAGCAGGTTGGATGGCTCCTCAAACATCCTGCCGCCGGGGGACAAAAAAAGAGCGGTGAGGTTGTCCGCTGTACTTTTATCGGGCTGGATATAGCGCTGGTACGCCGGGATCCCGCCCGTGGCATCGTGGAGAAGGGCGGCATCCTCCAGGCAAAGTTTGGGGAGCATACGCCGTGACTCAAAAAAGTGAAGGGATTCAGCATAATTTGGGCGCTGCGCCGTCCGAACAAGGGGCTTTTCACGCCCAGCACCTGGCGCTCCTTGAAGCGCATGGTTGATCCGCAGAGAATGAGGTGCAACTGTCCCTTTTGCCAAATATGGTCGCAGAAGCGCTGCAGCAAGGAAGAAATCTCCGGCGCAGCGGCAGCCAGGTAAGGGAATTCATCAATCACAAAGATGATCCGCCGGGCAGCGCTGATTTCCCCAAGGGCCTCAAACAGCGCTTCAAAGCTGCTGTAGGCTGCCAACCCCTTTTGCTTCTTGGAGCGCTGGAGTGCCAGCGACATACCTGCCAGGTTAGCCTGGGCGTTGGCCTCGATTCCCATAAAATAGATGGCCGGCTTATCCTTGATGTACTCCTGGATGAGCCGGGTCTTCCCCACGCGCCTGCGGCCATAGGACACAACAAAGAAAAAACCCTCTCCCTCGCAATGTGCGTTCAGCAGCGCCAACTCACGCTCCCGCCCCACAAAATCCATGTGCCCACCTTCCTTCACCTCTGTATGGCAAGCGTAGAATGGGGGAGGAGGATTAGCAAGAACACGATCTTCAAGATCGTGTTCTTGCTGTTTTGTTATGACACGGATCCTGCCCATCCCATAAAAAGGATGCCCGGCACAGGGCATCCAGGGTGCGCAGGCCATTTGCCCGGGCTATTCCAGGGCAAACCAGGCGATGCTGCCCTCCATCAGGTCAGGGCGCATCCCAAAGACTGGATACATGCCGGTGTCCTGGAAGCGGAGGCGGGCGCCCGCCAGATCATCCACATATTCGAAAATCACCTTGAAACGGATTTCCTCCCCAGGGGCCAGGAGGAGGGGCTCGTAATCAAATTCGTCGCTGTCAGCCGGGGAAAAGCCATCCGGTGAATACGGGTACTCTTCCTCCAGGTCGGTGATGAGGGCAAAGGCCTCCGGATGCAGCAGCATCGGATAATCAGGAAGGATGCTTTCGCCGCTGCCAAAACGCTGCGCCAGGTAGTCGGCGTGCGCGCCTTCCGCCGGCAGCACTTCGCCCTGGGCCAGGGTGAAAAGAAGGATGAGGCTGCCGTCTTCCGATTGGACCTCATCCAGGCGCAGGGTGAGAGAGTATTGGGTTCCATACGGGGTGATGACGGCCGCGGCAACGGCCTGGCCGGGGGGCGCCAGGTTTTCGGGGCCGGTCATGTGGGCCGGGAGGGAGTCTTCCGCCTGCGCTGGAGCCAGGAAGGCCATCAGCAGGAAGGCCAGCAGGAGGACGGCAGTTCTTTTCATGGGGCGCTCCTTTCATAGGTACCGTGCTCGCGTACGCGGCGCGGGGCAGGGAAGGGCCAGTAAAGCGGCCAAGCGGGAGGGAATCCGGAGCCACCCTTATGGGCTTGCCCGCCGGTTGAATAAGCCTACCGCCAAAACCCGCGTTTAAACGCCCGGTGCCCCAGCGGAAGGGGTTTACCGGGAAATTCCTCAGCCAAAAGCCGCCTGAGGGCGCCCCTGTTCAGCTGCCGGCGCGGGGCGACAGGCACCATGGCCCGGAAGCCGGCTTTCCTCATATATCCCTTATTGTTTTGGGGCTCAATGGGTGAAATTTTTTTCCCTGGAAACAGGGGTCCAGGGAATTTTTGCCGCATCATCCATGGGCAGGGGCCCCATGCCGGTTTCCGGTGGGGTGGCGGCAGCACCCCCTGGCACAGCCAGCGGTTCGGGCATCACATACGCCCAAACACAACCCTGGAAAACCGGGAGGGAACCATGATGGCATCCGACAGGGATCTTTTTGGCGGCGGGGCCTGTATAGCGCAGCACATGATGGGGCCAGATGCTGTGGCCATCCTTCAGGAACTGCTTCAGGCGCAGCCCTTGCGGCCTGGCTGGCCCGGGCAACCCATACGCCGTGGGAGACCGGCCGATGATCCAGGCGGACCTGGGCAGGTACATGAACCTGGTTTCCATCACCGGAAGGAACAGCCGCCCGGGCTGAGGGCAGGGCAGGGGGCATAAACAGAGGCGGAAGGCCCGGCCATGGTTTCAGGCACCGGCGCTCCCCCGGACGCCTCATTATTTCGGGTTGCAGCCCGGGCTGCATTGGGGGTCGCATTCCCGCCAGTGGGGCTTGCAGTGGGGATCGCACCTGGGGCTGCAGTGCGGGTCAGTCGGGTCACAGATGTTCACCGGGCTGCAGATGGGGCTGCAGAACCCTCC
>JAAYJP010000091.1 GCA_012522875.1 Clostridiales bacterium
CGAATACCGCATTTTCGATCTGGCTGACCGGGTGGCGGGAGGAAAGGCCGGAGAAGCCCTTCGTTTGCTTCAGGAAATGATGGCGGCGGGGGAACGCAGCCTGATGCTGATGTCCCTCCTTCAGCGGCAGTACAGGCAGCTGCTGTTTGCCAAAATCATGGCGGAGGAAGGACAGGGGCCTGCCGCCATCGCGCAGCGCCTGGGATTGCCGCCCTTTGTAGCCCGCCGCATGGCGGAGATGGTGCGCGGCCAGACCACAGCGATGCTGAAGGAAGGCTATATGATGTGCGTGAACCAGGAGTTTCTCATCAAAAGCGGGCAGATGAGCGAGGAAGGCTCCCTTGAGGGGCTGATCATGAATCTGCTGGTTTTAAGAAGGGAGGAGGAATTTGACAGTGCTGAAGCAAAGCCTTGAGCCATTTTCCCTGCCCCTGGGCAGCGCGGCCTGGGAAAAGCTGGAGCGCTTCCATGCCTTTTTGCTTGAGCAAAACCAGAGGATGGACCTGACCCAGGTGCCTGAAACGGATATGCCTGTGCGCCACTATGCGGATTCGCTTATGCCTTTGAATCTGGGTTTCTTCCCTGATGGGTGCCAGGTGATCGATGTGGGCTCAGGGGCCGGGTTCCCCGGCTTGCCCCTGGCCATTGCCCGGGAGGATATGCAGGTGGTGCTGCTTGAAAGCATGCGCAAGCGCTGCGATTTTCTAAATGAAGCGGTAGCCTTGCTGAATCTCTCCAATGTGCAGGTGGTGGCAGGGCGCGCTGAAGATGTGGCGCACGTCGCGCTGCGGGAGCAGTTTGATTTGGC
Source organism: Clostridiales bacterium (assembly GCA_012522875.1). Lineage (GTDB taxonomy): Bacteria > Bacillota > Clostridia > Christensenellales > Aristaeellaceae > UBA6115. The sequence continues at coordinate 809 of JAAYJP010000091.1, forward strand.
TTTGGCCCGGGCGGTGGCTCAGCTGCCTGTGCTGGCGGAATACCTCCTGCCCTTTGTGAAAACCGGGGGCTGCGCCCTGTGCTGGAAAGGCCCGGCGGTCAGCGGGGAAATTCCGGCAGCCCAAAAGGCCTGCGACATTCTGGGCGGTGCGATGGGGCCGCTCGTTGACCTGAAGATACCCGGGCGCAGCCACTATATCCAGGTGATGAACAAGGTAGGTATGACGCCAAATAAATACCCGAGAAAGGCGGGTGTGCCGGGAAAGAAGCCTTTGGGGGATTAAGCACGCTTGAATGCGTACATCCCGATGCCCGCCGCGATGGCCAGGTTGAGGGAATCAATGGCTTCGCCCTGCTCAATGCGCACCGGGGTGCCAAGGGATGCGAACTCAGGCGGCAAGCCGCTGCCCTCGTTGCCAAAGACAAGGCTGACGGGGGCTTCGCTTTTTTTCGGGCGGATTTTAGACAGAGGAACAGCGCTGTCCAGCATGAACAGGTACAACTGCCTGCCTGGATTCTTCAGCAGATAATCGTTCATACTCCCGAAAAGGCCGAGGCGGAGCGAAAAAAGAGCCCCCATGCTGGCGCGGATGACACGCGGGTCAAAGACATCCACCGCTGGGGTGATGACGGCAATATCCTCAAATCCAAATCCCAGGGCAGTGCGCAGGATGGTGCCGGCATTTCCCATGTCCATGGGGTGGTGGAGCACCAGGTGGCGCAGGGATGAGGCTTTTGCCTCTTCCCCCTGTTTTGAGATAACTGCGGCGGCAAAGCAGTTGTCCTTGCCTGATAAGCGTCGCAGGAGGCGGTCGGCTGCCTCGGAACGGATACTGTGCGATTTACATAGGGCGGTGAGCTTATCGTAAGCGGCGCCTTCGTTAAGCCGGCTGCTCAACAGCACCCGGCGTATCCTTTCCGGTGCCAGGGTGAGCGCCTGAAGGGTTGGGTAAAGTCCCAGGGCGTAGGTATAGCTTAGGCCGGGGCGGTATGGCTCAAGGGACGGCACGGCTACACCTCCGGCGCTGAGGCCAGGAGGGCCTCCAGGTCATTCAGGAGCCTGGCGGCAGTTTTCTTCCCATCGGTGCCGATTTCATTCTGGGGCCCTGCGCAGGAGGGGCAGCCGGCCTGGCATTCACAGGCCGTGACGATGTCTTTGGCGTGGCGTACCAGCGTGCGCCGCATAAGGTACGCTTTTTCGCTCAGCCCAATCCCGCCCGGGCAGTTGTCATAAAGGATCAGTGTGGGAAGGCCCGTAAAGGGGCTTTTCACCTGATAGCTGATGGCCAGGTCCTGTGGAGAGCACATCAGGTAAAGCGGGGCGACGATGCGCAGGAGATTGGAGATGCCCAGCATTCCGTTCTGCAGGCTGTCCTTGCCATATTGACGGGATGTCTCTTCCGGCAGCGTCAGCCACATGGCGGTGGTGTGCATGTCCGTTTCGGGCAGGCGAACCGGGCCATAGCCCAGGGATTCCCCTGTGTCAAAGGTCATTTTCTTGAAGATCTTGACCAGCGCTGTTACCTTCACCTCGCCCCTGGCGGCGTTGCCTGCGCTTTCCTCAACATCCAGAAGGCTCAGGCTGATATTCAGGTCAGCATCGGTATAGTAGTCCACATCTACATGCTTAATAAACGCTTTGCAGGCGTCAAAATCCAGCTTTTCCACCTGGTACTGCACGCCCTCATGCAGGTAGATGGCATTTTCATGCAGCAGCATGGGCACTGTGAACCGGTCCATCTCGCCTACCATGCGCACATGGGCAGGGTCAGTAATGTCCATGATGAGGAAGTTCTCTGTCATGGCGGTGCGCAGGCTGATTTCGCTGGCGGGGAAGTCCTCGGCCGCCCAATAATAGCTGCCTTCAACATGGCGAAGTATGCTGGCTTCCTCAAGATAGGTAAGCAGGCTCTCTGTTCCCGGCGCGTTTCCGAAAGGGTCCCCGTCTTTAAAAGGCAGTTCGTATGCCGCGCACTTGAAGTGGCTTAGCAGAACATAAAGGTTGTCCGGATTGGTGAGGGCATTTTCCGGTGACTGGGCGAAAAAGTACTCCGGATGGCTGATAATGTATTGGTCAATGGGTGCTGAGGAGGCGACCAGAATAGTGAGGGAGGCGCCGCTGCGCCGTCCGGCCCGCCCGGCCTGCTGCCAGGTGCTGGCGATGGTTCCCGGATAGGCGCAAAGCAGGCAGGCTTCCAGCGAACCGATATCTATCCCCAGTTCCAGCGCGTTGGTGGTAATCACCATATCCACATCACCGCCCCGCAGGCCCTTTTCAATCTCACGCCGCTCCCGGGGCAAATAGCCCCCGCGATAGCCCCTTACAGTGCCGGACCGGCCCAGGGGGTCCGCCCGGAGTTCCTTAAGATACCGGGTCAGCACCTCCACCTGCACCCGGCTTTTGGCAAAGATGATGGTGGGGATATGATTTCTAAGAATCCGCTCTGCAAGATGCCGTGTCTGGCTCAGGGCGCTTTTGCGGATGCCCAGCTGGCGATTGACAACGGGCGGATTGTAGAAAATTACATGCCGGACACCCGCGGGCGAACCGTTATCATCCACCACGTCAACCGCTCTGCCGATGAGCTTCTCCGCCAGCTCACCGGGGTTTTTAATGGTGGCGCTGCACAGGATAAACTGGGGCTTGCTGCCATAAAAATCACAGAGGCGAAGCAGCCGCCTTAGCACATTGGCCAGGTTGGCGCCGAAGATGCCCCGGTAGCTGTGAATTTCGTCGATGACAATATAGCGCAGGTTTTCAAACAGCTTCACCCACTTGGTATGGTGGGGCAGGATATTGCTGTGGAGCATATCCGGGTTGGTCACCACCACATGGCCCGCCTGGCGGATGGCCTTGCGGGCGGCCGCAGGCGTATCGCCGTCATAGGTGTAGGTTTTGATATCCACATCCATAGAGGTGATGAGTTCATACAGGGAGGCTACCTGGTCCTGGGAGAGGGCTTTGGTGGGGAAGAGGTACAGCGCCCGGGTATCCTGATCAGCCATGATGGCGTTCAGGATGGGGACGTTATAGCAAAGGGTTTTTCCGGATGCGGTGGGTGTGACCACACAGACATCCCGCCCCTGTTCTGCCAGCTGGATGGCCTGCGCTTGGTGGGTATAGGGCTTCCCTATGCCGGCACCGGCAAGCGCCCCAAGCACTTTAGGGTGCAAACCATCAGGCCAGGAAGCGTGGCGGGCCTCCCTGGCGGGGCTCACTTCCCAGTTGGTGACGCAGGACATGAAGTCCGTATCGGTTTTAAGCTGGTCCAGCAACTGGTCAAGGTTCATGCGCAGCCTCCTTCATTGGCTGCAAGTATAGCAAATGCAGGCGGCCTTCACAATAGAGGGGAGACGAAAAACGGAACACATATTCCCCTGTATTTACGGTATGCGCGGATGCCGGATCGATTGACAGATAAGCCCGTAATTGATACGATGGCATGGAATTTTGTGTTCCTGCAAAGCCTCCGGCGGATAAGGCAGGCGGCTGCGGAGGATTTGGAAGCCCTTCATAGGAACCCATCGAAGGAGAGAACGATGAAGCACTATCTTGAAGCCGCGGAAGCGGTGCTCAAGGAGGTTGCCAGCCAGCAAATGGGCCTCAGCCACCAGGAAGCCCAGGAACGCTTGGCGCGGGATGGGAAGAACAAATTGGCCGAGGCCGATAAAGCCACCCTCCTTGAGCGTTTTTTTGCGCAGCTCAAGGATCCCATGCTGCTTATCCTGATGGCGGCTGCCCTTGTATCAGGCGTCACCAGCCTGATGTCGGGCCATTCGTTAACGGATGTGTTTATTATTATGGCAGTGGTGCTGCTAAACGCCATTCTGGGTGTTTACCAGGAAAACAAGGCGGATAAAGCCATTGAAGCCCTGCAAAGCATGAGCGCGGCAGCATCCAATGTGCTGCGCGATGGACATATCCGCCAGGTGTTGACGGAGGAACTGGTTAAAGGCGATGTGGTGCTGCTGGAAGCAGGCACGGCGGTGCCGGCCGACTGCCGCATCATCGAAAACGCAAGCCTTCAGGTGGAAGAAGCGGCCCTGACCGGTGAATCTGTGCCCGTTTACAAGCAGACGGAGAAATTATCCACTGATAATGGAGACATACCGCTGGGCGACCGGAGAAACATGTGCTACATGGGCTCCACCGTGGTGTATGGCCGCGGGCGTGCCGTGGTGGTGGCCACGGGCATGGAGACGGAAATGGGCAAGATTGCCCAGGCCATCACCCAGACAGTGGAAGGCCAGACACCTCTTCAGATCAAGCTGGGACAATTAAGCAAGGTCCTAAGTTACCTGGTGCTGGGAATTTCCGCTTTTATCTTCATCTTCAGCCTGATTCGCAACCAGGACTTTGAGATGGAGGCCATTCTGGAGACTTTCATGATTGCTGTGTCGCTGGCAGTGGCCGCCATTCCTGAGGGTCTGGCTACGGTGGTAACCATCGTGCTCTCGGTGGGTGTTACCAACATGAGCCACCGCAATGCCATCATCAGGAAGCTTACAGCGGTGGAAACACTTGGGTCCACCCAGATCATCTGCTCTGACAAAACCGGCACCCTGACGCAAAACAAGATGACAGTGGTTGACACTTACACGGCAGACGAGAAACTGCTTGGAACCGCCATGGCCCTGGCTTCGGACTCGGAACTGGAGGAGGGCAAGGCCGTAGGCGAACCCACGGAAAACGCGCTGGTGATGTATGCTGCTTCTCTGGGCCTGCCAAAGCCCGCTCTCAAGGACGCTATGCCCCGCGTGGGTGAGGCGCCCTTTGACTCTGTCCGTAAGCGGATGAGTACCCTGGTGCGCGGCGAAGAGGGTACCATACGCCAGTTTACAAAGGGCGCGCCGGATGCGCTGCTGCGCCACTGCAGCGCCTACTGGGATGGTAATGAGTCGCGTCCTATGACTGATGAAAAGCGCCAGGAAATCCTTGAGGAAAACAAGGCCATGGCCAACCGGGCCCTGCGTGTGCTGGGTGCGGCCTTCAGGGACTGGGAAACGATGCCTGAGGATCAGAAACACCAGCATCTCGAGCAGGGGCTTACCTTTGTGGGCCTCACAGGCATGCTTGACCCCATCAGGCCGGAGGTGGTGCCCGCCATTCAGGAGTGCAAGGACGCCGGCATCAGGCCCATCATGATAACAGGTGACCATAGAGACACCGCAGTGGCTATCGCCAAAGACCTGAACATGATCACAAGCGACCGGCAGGCTATTACCGGCTCACAGCTGGATAAACTCTCCGATGAGGAGTTTGGCCAGACCATCGGCGAGTACTCCGTTTACGCCCGGGTTCAGCCGGAGCACAAGGTACGCATCGTCACCGCCTGGCAGGACAACGGCAAGGTGACCGCCATGACAGGCGACGGGGTCAACGATGCGCCCTCAATCAAGAAGGCAGACATCGGTGTGGGCATGGGCATTACCGGCACGGATGTGACCAAAAATGTGGCGGACATGGTTTTGGCGGATGATAACTTCGCCTCGATTGTGCACGCTGTGGAGGAAGGCCGGCGCATCTATGACAACATCAGAAAGGCCATACAATTCCTTCTGTCGTCAAACCTCTCTGAGGTAATCTCCATCTTTGTGGCCACCATGCTCGGATTTGTTATCCTACGCCCGGCACATCTCCTTTGGATCAATGTCATCACGGATACCTTCCCGGCACTTTCTCTGGGCTTTGAGGCTCCGGACAATGATGTGATGCGGCGCCAGCCACGGGAGAAAAACGAAGGAGTTTTTGCGCGCGGACTGGGAGTGGATGCAGTCTATCAGGGCGTAATGGTGGCGGTGCTGACGCTTGCGGCGTACTATATCGGTCATTTTATAGAATCAGGGAAATGGGAGTTTGTCACCTCTGAGGACGGCATCACCATGGCCTTCCTCACCATGAGCATGGCGGAGGTGTTCCATTCCCTGAATATGCGATCTCAGCGGGGGTCCATTTTCACGCTCAACACCCACAATAAGTATCTGTATATCGCCATGGGCGTTTCATTCCTGTTGACCGTGGCCGTCATCTATGTTCCTTTCCTGAGGCAGGCCTTCAAATTTGAGCATATCAGCGCCTATGAGTTCAGCATATCGATGCTGCTGGCTATTTCCGTTATCCCAATCGTAGAAATCGTGAAGCTTTTCCAGCGCAAGTTTGGGAAAAAGCACCAGTAAGCAAACATAAAAGGGAGGGGTGCCCGATTGCGCCCCTCCCTTTTGCACTGCCCTCATGGATTATAGGCTGGCTCACCCTCCTGGGTTGGCATTGGCGTGCTTGTTGCCTTTGGACCAGCGGGGACTGCCTGAGGGTCAAAAAGCCTGGAAAGGGTGAGGGAACCAGCCATGCCGTCCGCCTCCAGGCCGTTCTGAGCCTGAAAGAGGGAAATGGCTTCCTGGGTAGCCCGGCCAAACTGCCCGTCCAATTCCCCCTGATAGTAACCGAGAACCGTTAGGCGCTCCTGCAGCTGGATTACTTCAGGGCCGATGGACCCCATGCGAAAAAGGGCATCAGTGGCTCTGAAACTGAGCACTGGCGGTGACAGGGTGGGCTTTTCTGTGGTGGCAAGCAG
>JAAYJP010000092.1 GCA_012522875.1 Clostridiales bacterium
CCGCCCTGGGGATCATAAAAGCGCATGAGGAGCTTGACCAGGGTGGTCTTGCCGGAGCCGGTCTCGCCCACGATGGCGCAGGTCTGGCCGGGGAGGACGCAGAGGGAAAAGCCCTTGATGACAGGCTTATCCGGGTCATAGCCAAACACAACCTCCTCAAAGCACACGCGGCCTTTGATATCCTCAATCACGGGGCTGTGCTCCGGCTCGATCTCCTCCTTTTCAGACAGGAACGCAAACACGCGCTCCGCGGCGGCGGCCATGGTCTGCACCTGCCCCACCACCTGTGCCATCTGGGCCAGGGGCTGGGTGAAGTTGCGCACATACTGGATGAAGGCCAGGATATCCCCCACAGCGATGCGGCCGGCAGCGGCCTGGGAAGCGCCCAGCACCACCACCAGAAGATAGGCCAGATTGGAGAACACCTGCATGATGGGCTGCATGAGGCCGGAGAGGAACTGGCTGCGCCAGTTGCTGTCAAACAGCTTCTGATTCTTTTCATCAAAAGCCTGTTTGGCAGACTCCTCCTGCCTGAAGGCCTGCACCACATCCTGCCCGGCGTAGGATTCCTCCACCAGGCCTGAGATATCCCCAAGGGTCTCCTGCTGGAGGCGGAAATACTTCTGGGACTTGCGGAAGAGGACGCCGACAATCAGCGCGGACAGGGGCACCACCAGCACCACCAGAAGGGTCAATAGCGGGCTGATGGTGAGCATCATGATGGCCACCCCAATGACCGTGGCGATACCGGCGATGACCTCGGTGAAGACCATGTTGATGTTCTGCACCACCGAATCCACATCGTTGGTAACCCGGGAGAGCACATCCCCCACGGTGGTTTTTTCATAATAAGCCAGGGGCACCCGGTGGATTTTGCTGCCGATGTCCTGGCGCATCCTGCGGCCCAGTTCATTTGAGACATCCGCCCCCAGCCGGAACATGATGTGGGAGAGCACTGTGCTCACCGCATACAGCGCTACCAGTGCCAGGAGCACCCGCCCAATGGCGCCAAAATCGATGCCGCCGGTGCCCTGCACCTTTCGCACAACACCGTTGAAAATCTCGGTGGTGGCATTGCCCAGAACCTTGGGGCCGAAGATCCCGATGGCGGCGCTTAAGGCGGATAAGAGGGCCGCCAACCGCAGTTTCCACTTCCAGGGACTGAGGGCCTTAAGCAGCTTCTTGACGCTGCCCTTGAAATCCTTGGGTTTTTCCACGGCACGCATGCCGTGCGGGCCGCCCGGCGGACCACCGGCGCGGTGTTTATCCCTGCGCTTGTCACTCATCTTGGGCACCCCCTTTTGGCGCCAGGTCGTCTTTCGACAGCTGGCTGAAGGCAATCTGCCGGTAGGGCTCGCAGGTATCCATCAGGTCCTCATGCGTACCCTCGCCCACCAGGCGGCCCTCGTCCATGACCAGGATACGGTCAGCGTGCATGACGGTGGCGATGCGCTGGGCTACGATGAGCACAGTGCTGTCAGGAAGCTTGGCCTTAAGGGCCCGGCGCACCGCCAGGTCGGTGCGGTAATCCAGCGCCGAGAAGGAATCGTCAAACAGCAGCACCCTGGGTTTCATTGCCAGCGCGCGGGCGATGGAGAGGCGCTGCTTCTGCCCGCCGGAGATATTGCTTCCCCCCTGGGAGATGCTGTCAAAATAGCCGTGGGTTTTCTCCAGGATAAACGGCTCCGCCTGGGCCAGCCTGGCGGCTTCCTCGATATTTTCCCGCGGCATATCCTTGCCGCCATACGAAATATTGGACTGGATGGTGCCGGAGAACAGGGAAGCCTGCTGGGGCACATAGCCGATTTGCCCCCGCAAATCACCAAGCGCAAGGCTTTTGATGTCCACGCCGTCCAGGGTGACGGTACCGTCAGTGGGATCAAAAAACCGGGGGATCAGCCTGATGAGGGTGGATTTTCCGGTGCCGGTGGCGCCGATGACAGCGGCCGTCTCACCAGGGCGGATGGTGAAGTTCAGGTCATTAAGCACCTTGTCATCCGACCCCGGGTAACGGAAGGACACATGATGAAACCCGATCTCCCCTTTGACAGGAAGCAGCAACGGATTGGGTGAAGCCGGGTCCGTCACGGTGGTGTCTGTCGCCAGCACCTCGCTCACCCGCTGGGCAGCCACTTCAGCCCGGGGAAGCATAACGGTGGACATCATGGTAATCATCATGAAAGACATGATGATCAGCATCGCGTAGGAGATGAAGGCAATCATGTCTCCCACCTGCATGTTGCCCGCGTCGATCCCCTGGGCGCCAAACCAGACGATCATCACCGACACACCATTCATTACCAGCATCATCAGCGGCATGACATAGCTGAAAGCCCGGTTGATAAAGCGGTAGACCCTGAACAGGTCATCGCTGGCCTTGCCGAAACGGCCCACTTCATGGTCCTGGCGGGAAAAGGCGCGGATGACAGGCACACCGGTGAGGTTCTCCCGGGTCACCTGGTTCATCCGGTCAACAAGTTTTTGCAAAAGCTTGAACTTGGGGGTGACCACGGCGGCAGTAGCAGCCACCAGGGCTGCCATCACACCCACCGCCACAAAAATGATCCAGCCCATCCCCGTACGCACGCCGG
>JAAYJP010000093.1 GCA_012522875.1 Clostridiales bacterium
AACTTGATATGATGTACCAAAACCGGGCGATGCAGCGCCTTGAGGCAGGTGGCGGCCCCCAGGTCAGCCTGACCAGTTATGTGCAGGCCGAGCAGGAAATTGCCCGACGGCTCATGATGCTTACCGAGAACTTCCAACAGATGTTCCAGTCCCAGATCGATGACAGGATCAATGCTTATGAGCAGCGGGAGGGCATTTTTTTTAGCCCAGCCCAGCGCATGGCCATCGGTATGGCAGTCAATTCCGGCTTATCCGTCATTACCGGTGGCCCTGGTACTGGAAAGACTACGCTGATCAACTGCTTGCTGCATGTGCTGGACGGAGAAACCAAAACGCTTCTGGCCGCCCCCACCGGCCGGGCTGCCAAGCGGATGAGCGAAGCCACCGGCCAGGAGGCCTGCACTATTCACCGGCTGCTCCAGTTTGGCGGCGAAGATGGCGCCTTCCTTATGGATGAGGAGAACCAACTCCCCGGTGACTGCGTGGTAGTGGATGAGGTATCCATGGTGGATGTGTTCCTGATGCGAAGCCTGCTTCGTGCCATTGCGCCCGGCACGCGGCTGGTTTTGGTGGGAGACGCAGATCAACTGCCCAGCGTGGGACCTGGCAATGTTTTGGCGGATATCCTCTCCTGTCCCCGCATCCCCCAGGCGCGGCTGAATGAGATTTTCCGTCAGGCGGAGCAATCCATGATCGTCTTGAACGCCCATCGCATCAACAGGGGAGAAGACCCGGTGTCCAATAGCCCTGGAAGCGATTTTTTCTTTGAAAACAAGCCGGACGCCGTTGCGGCCGCCAACAGCGTCGTGTTGCTTTGCACCACACGCCTGCCAAGATACCTGAAGGAAACCGATTCGGCGCGGGCCCTTCAGGTGCTCTCCCCGACGAAAAAGGGCGTCTGTGGGGTTTCCTCTCTGAATCAAATGCTACAGAAAGCGCTGAATCCACCCCATCCCGCCAAGCAGGAAATTCAGTATGGCGATGTATTATTGAGGCAGGGGGATAAAGTCATCCAGACTAAGAACAACTATCAGATTGCCTGGACCACCCCCGTTGGCGAGAAGGGGATGGGCGTTTTTAATGGAGACATCGGCTTCGTTGCAGCTATCAGCCAGGAAGATAAATCGGTTACCGTACAGTTTGATGACCTGCGTCAGGTAGAATACGAATATCCCCAACTTGAAGAGGTGGAACTTGCCTACTGCCTTTCTGTCCACAAAAGCCAGGGCAGCGAGTTTCCAGCCGTGGTCATTCCAGTGATTGGGGGTCCCAGAATGCTCCTCACACGTAACCTGCTTTACACCGCTGTTACCCGCGCACGCAGGCTGGTGGTGTTGGTGGGGCGTCCCCAGGTGGTCAGCATGATGGTAACCAACAACCTTGAGCACCGTCGGTATTCCCTGTTAAACCACTGGCTTCAGGTGGAAGCCGGGGAGGGTGCATGAGACCAGGCAAGCATCTTTCTTCTCTTCTCTTTCCCCGGGCTCGCTGCCTGTGCTGCAATGATCCCAGGCACCTGGTTGCGGGCCAATCCTTGTGCCCACGCTGCCGGGATGCTTTATTGGAGATGAAGACCAGTCATCTGTGCTGCCCCAGGTGCCTTTCCTTCCTAAACCAGGAAAAGGCATGCTCGTTTTGTGCCCGGGGCGGGCTGTCCGGCATTGAGAGGGCTTACGCGCCATTCATATACCGGGATGAGGCGCGGATGCTGGTGCTTCGGCTGAAATTCGGCCCCTTTGAGGAAGCGGGCCCGCCCCTTGCCATGGCCATGGCCCAGGCCATCACCGGCCAGGGTTTCGATTTTTTGGTTCCCGTTCCCCTGTACCGGGATAACCTAAGGGAGCGGGGATTCAACCAGGCGGAATTGCTGGCCCGGATGCTGCAGCACCACAGGCCAGAACTGCCGTTGCTCTTGGCCCTTGAAAAAACCTCGAAAACCCGGCGCCAGTCAAGCCTCGGGCATGAGGAACGGTTTGTGAATGCCCGGCATAAATACCGCACTGTAGCCAATGTGTCTGGCAAAAAACTTCTGCTGATTGATGATGTCCGGACCACTGGCGCTACAGCGCAGGATTGTGCCCGGGCGCTGAAAGAGGCGAACGCCCATTCCATCAGCTTGCTTACTGCCACGGTGGCGGCTTAGGAGGGCTTATGTCAGCTGATCCACATGACAGCCCGTTTTCAAGAACAGAGGCGCTGCTGGGGAAAGAGAGCGTCCGCATGCTTCAAAACTGCACCATGGCGGTTTTTGGTATTGGGGGTGTTGGAGGCAGTTGCGCCGAAGCCCTGGCCCGCTGCGGCGTTGGGCATCTGATTCTGGTCGATTTTGACCATATACAGCCCTCCAACCTGAACCGGCAGGTCATAGCCCTGCACTCAACCCTTGGGATGCTGAAAACAGAAGCTTTGCGGACAAGGCTTCTTGATATTAATCCGGATTTGAAAATTGACGCGTATCCGGTCTTATATGGCCCAGAAACGCAAGACATGGTGCCGCTGGACAATTGCAGCGCAGTGATTGACTGTATGGACACACTTGCAGCAAAGCTGCTCTTAACCCAAAAAGCGCAAATAGCGGATTTCATCTTTTTAAGCGCAATGGGCGCCGGCTTCCGGCAAGACCCACTGCGCTTTCGCTTCGCGGATATCTATGAGACCAAATCCTGTCCCCTGGCTCGGCGCATGCGAAAAGCCTGCAGGGAGCATGGCATTAAACGCCTGAGGGTTCTATACTCAGAAGAAGAGCCAATGCCGCGAAAAACAAACCCCGGTATGCAAAGGCCGCCCCCTGGCTCGTTGCCTTTCGTGCCGCCCGTAGCAGGCCTGGCTTTAGCTGGGGAAGCCGTCCGCCTCCTGCTCCTCAAGGGCAACGCGTGCTATATGCAAGGCGTTTCTGATAGTATCAGGTGAATAGCCCTTCCTAGCCAAGGCTGCAAAGGCAAGCTGTTCTTGATGCCGGCGGTCCTCCATTTCTTTTGACAGGGCTTTTTTGGCATGCTTGACGGCAGCTTCCAACTGTGTGCCCGTGTCAATCTGCTCAAGGGCATTTGTGATATCCTCCATCGGAATTCCCTTTTGCATCAGTTCCCGGCGGATACGCCCTATGCCGACTTGTTTTACTTTCCGGTTGATAAAGTTCGCCAGATACCGCCCATCATCCACCAGCCGTGCCTGGATGAGTTTTTCGATCGTCCTGTCCACAGCTTCCTCAGTGTAACCCATTTCAAGCAGCTTCCCGCGGATTTCTGCTTTTGTGTGGTCCCGTGACATAAGCATCCGGCTGGCTTGCTCCAGCGCCAACCCCGCCTCAATCGGCTTGATTTTTTCACGGTAAGCCCCGATATCCATTGCCTGTCCCACCTTCAACGGGACGCGTTTGAACACCAACAGAGGCACCATCATCCGATCCCCGCTAAGCAGATGTATCAGCCGGCAGCCGGTCCGCTTATAAATGTCTGTTACCGTATCAGTCATGTTTTCTCCTGCCATGCAGCGATCAAATCGCGGTTGATGTCCGCCATTATGTACTGGCGGGCCACGGAAGCGCCCGACGTGAAACTGACCAGCCCTTCACCTGTCTTGGGTTCCATGAAGATCATATGCACTGCGCCATAGGCGATCCCCTGGTGTCCAAAAAGGGTATGCCGACAGACGCCAGGGTCATTCAGAAGGAAAGTGCCAATCCCCTGGCTTAAGGCCGGATCGCGACCTATTGGGCTTGCCATTGGCGCACGCATGGCCTCAAGGCTCTGCATACTCAGGAACCCAGGCTGCAGCAGCGCCCGGCCTAACCGGGCAGCACTTTCCGTGTCCATGCAGCAGTTACCCTGGGAAAGGCTATAGTGCGTCTGGGGATCGGGCCGGTCCCAACCCACTTTGACAGTATGTTGCTTCGTGTTTCCATCAAAGGCCGGCTTAGCCTGGGGAGGGAATACGCGCCGGGCATCCGCCATTGTCCCCTTTATACGGTGGGGGTAGAAACTGGCCCTCATCCCTAAAGGCCGGAACAACCATTCCTGTGCCAGATCCTCATAAGCCAGACCCAGTGATGCTTCCAGCGCGCAAGCCACAAGGCCCACGCCAAAATTGGAATATTCACAGCCCCCGCCCGGCTTGTGGCCTGTATGGCTATCTTCCTTCAGCAACTTCTCCGCCGGAATATCCAGGCCAAGCGCCGCTGCATAAGCCCTGCCATCCCTGATGCCTGCCGTGTGGGTCAAAAGCAAGCGCAGGGTGATGGGTGATTCGGGTGCTGCCGGATGCCTGAGAGAATAGGGAAGCACCCTGTCCAGGTCATCATCCAGGCCGATTTTCCCCGCCTCGTGAAGCTTCATTACCAATGCAGATGTTACCAGCTTTGACACGGAAGCGGTCCTGAACACGGTATCCCCGGCAACTGGCGTCATTCTCCTTGCATCCCCATACACCAGGTGGGTATGAAGCCCTCCTGTGCCGAATATCCCAAGGGCAGCACCCCGGCAGCGATGGGTGCGGAAAATGTCAACAAAGCGGCGAGCAAGCCCATCATTGGACTCACCTAAAAGCAACTGGTACTCCCTATGTGGCGCTGGCATCATTTTTATCAGCAGGCGATAAAGAGAAAGGTACTTCATGCCTTGTTCGTGCAGAACGGCTGTAAAAGTGTGCCGGAAAAAGCGAACAGGCTGATAAACATCACATGGATGGCCCATGCGGATGTGTTATTGGCGGCAAGTACTCCTGCCAGGGCAGCGATAGAGGGCAACACGAAAAAACTTTTACCCGGGCGAAGGCGCCACAGCACCCAGGCCCCAGCGGCAAGCACAAGTACGACGCTTACTACCTGTGAAATCCTGAGGCTTCCCCACATCAGGCTGTCCGTGCGGAGCCCCTCAATAACCATGCGGCCAAGGCCATACCATATTAAGTACCAGGCAAAGAGCATTCCCCGGCCTTTGCCTGTAAAGCGCTTACGATTCAGGTGCAAAAAAACGAAACCCGCCAGGTTCCATATGGATTCATAAAAAAATGTGGCCATGTGCCACGATCCGTCGGCATAGACAGCTACAGGAAAAAACTGGAACGCTGGTTGTGAAACCATATAACCGTAAGCTTCCTGGTTGAAAAAGTTTCCCCATCTTCCAATCGCCTGCCCAAGGAGCAAGGCTGGCGCTACCAGGTCCGCCAGCGCCAGAAAGGGCAGTTTCCTGCGCCTGGAAAGGGCATAAACACCAATAGCCCCGCCGATGATACCGCCATAAATGGCAACGCCACCCTCCCAAATCCGAAGGATTTTGAACAGGTCGTCTTTGTAATCTTCCCAGGTGAAGGCCACAAAGTAGAGCCTGGATACTACCAATGCCAGGGGCACGGCATAGAGGGCCACATCGATTGCGGTATCCTGTGGAAGGCTTTGGGCTGCCTCCTGGCGGGACATGTAAAAAATGGCTGCCGCAACGCCCAGGGCGATGGCCAGGCCGTAGAGGTTAACCGGCATGGGTCGTTGCTTCTCCATGGATATCCCTGATCAGGCCAATAATGGGTAATTGCTGTGGGCAGATAGCCTCACATTGGCCGCAGGCAACGCAGTGGGAGGCATCTGCTTCCGCTTTGACAACGATTCCATAGCGCTGTTCAAGGCTTTCCTGGCGGTCCAGCATATACGCCTCGTTATAGATTTCAAAGATATCGGGAATCCGCACTCCTTCAGGACAAGGTTGGCAATATCCGCAAGCAGTGCAGGCCACCTTGAGCCTTTTCAGGTAGGCGTCCTTGAGCGTTTTCACGAATGCCTGATCCTGCAGGTCCAGGTTCCCGGGGGATGTGTGTTCAAAGACGCGCAGATTATCCTCCACTTGTTCCATGGAAGACATGCCGCTTAAGATAGTGGCCACTTCAGAATATTGTCCGCAGTAGCGGAAGGCCCACTCCACCGGAGAATAGCCCCGCTTGTTGCCATCAATGAGGTGCTTTACCTCCGGTGGTGGATTGGCCAGGGCACCGCCTCTCAGGGGCTCCATAACGACCACAGGAACGCCCCGCTTCCCAGCGTACTGCAGCCCCTCAAGGGTGGCCTGGGCCTCATCATCCAGGTAGTTGAACTGGATCTGCGCCATATCCCAGGGGTAGTCATCGATAATCTCAATAAAAGCATCTTTGCCGTCATGAAAGGAGAATCCCGTGTGCCGGATACGGCCATCTGTCTGTGCGCGCTTCAAAAATTCCTGATAGCCCAGGCTTTTAAGCCGGCGGAAGGCAGCCAGGTCAAGGGCGTGGAGCAGATAGAAGTCCAGAAAATCAACATCAAGCTTCTTCAGCTGTTCATCCAGTAAGCGGTCCATGTCCGGGGCTTCCTTCACCAGCCACTGGGGCAACTTCGTGGTGAGCATCACCCTCTCCCGATATCCATCCTTCAGCGCCAGGCCTGTTACCACTTCGCTTTCTCCCTGGTGATAACCATAGGCCGTGTCCACATAGTTGACGCCATGGTCTATGGCATGGCGAATCATTTTTATTGCCTCATCCCGCTTGATAACGCTCTCGCCCTTTTCGTTGTTTGCCGTTGGCAGGCGCATGGTACCAAAGCCAAGCCGTGAAACCTCTTTCCGGGTTTTTCCAAAAGGAATATATTGCATCGTTAGTTATCCTTCCTGCTGAATTTCAATAACTGAAAAACACTGGCGCACAGGCCTGCCAATCCGGTGGGCATAGCCGCATCATCCGGATTGAATCCGGGATGGTGCAGCGAAAAGACTTCTTCCTGACCCGGATGCTTGACGCCCAAATGCGCATAGCAGCAGGTACCAAGCGCTCTGTAATCAGAAAAATCGTCCCCGATAAATGCCCTCTCCTGGATACCCTCCGCATGAGTGCCCAAGGCCTCCTCAATGGCAGGCTTGACTTGCGCCACAAGTTCCTCATCATTGTACACGATTCCGCACACCGCATCCACCTTTAGGCCGGCTTCACAGCCGTGCTTCATGGCTGTTTCGTGTGCGATGTCCCCAATTTTTGCAAGCAGTTCTCTGCGCAGTGTGGGGTCCAGCGTCCGCAGGCTTCCCTCAAGCCGCGCTTCCCCGGGGATCACATTCCAATAGCTGCCTGCGCACAGCTCTCCCATGCTCATCACATGCATTGGCCGTTCCTCAGGCATATCAGGCACCAGGTTTTTCAATGCCACCGCTGTTTCTGCGGCAGCCAGCAATGCCGAATGGCTCAACTCCGGATAAGCTCCGTGGCCGCCTCGGCCGGCGACCGAAATGATCAGCCGGTCGGTCGCGGCACAAACAGGGCCGGAAGACAAACGGAAGTATCCGGTCTGCAACTGTGGCCAGACATGCAAGGCGAAAAAATGGTCCGTTTCATCCACCAGGCCGCTCTCCGCAACCCGCTGTGCACCGTGGCCGCCTTCCTCAGCAGGCTGAAAGATGACCCGTGCCCTCCCGGAAAAGGACTGCCGCATTCCCCACAGCAGATGTGCTGCACCCAAACCGATGGCCATGTGGACATCATGCCCGCACGCATGCATTACCCCAGGCCTTTGGGAAGCATAGGCAGCTCCTGTAGCCTCAATCACCGGCAGGGCATCAGTGTCCGCCCGGATGGCAACACACTTTCCTGGCGATTCCCCTTCAATCTGTGCTACCGTGATGCATTCCCCCGCAATAAGAAACGGAACACCCATTTCAGCCAAAATCCCACGTATCATCCGATGTGTTCCTGCCTCCTGGCCCGTCAGTTCCGGCTTTGCGTGAAAAGCCCCCCGCCAGGCGCTCATCTCACCCTGAAGCGCTTTAGCCTTGTCCAGTAAATCCTTCATCTATTTCCTTTCGTTTCAAGCCAGCCCGTTGCCTTCAAACAGTCATGGACCGGGGTGTGCAGCAGGGCGTCCTTGTAATGTACATATTGAAAACTGGACTTCACCCTCCTGCCGTCGGGCCACAGCACTTCTCCTGAACCATCATCAGAAAGCCCAAAGGAGGCCGCCGCCTCAGGAGGTTCCACCAAAGATAAGCGGTTATGGCACCGGTTTCCCAAAAACAAATCAAATACACCCAGATCCGGATCAATGGCGATGTGGTTCCCGGTATACCCGGACAGAGCAAAGGCACGCTCCCCCATCCAGGACGGCACCTCACTCAACCGGCGTACCGGGGATTTGGCAAAGCAGATCAGCCCCATGTACTGCCGATAATACCCATCCCCCATCCTGCCAGTGCGGTTACAGCCTATCAGGTTGACCATGTCTGCCGGCAGCAGGGCCCCTGAGAGAAGCCCCATGGCGAGCTTGCACATATCTCCCGCGGTTGAAAACAGTCCCGCGTGCCCGGGCAGGTTCGCACCGCTTTCTCCAAGCCTGCGCGCCTTGGGATCATGGGGCAATCCTGGAATAATCCTGTCCAATACGTTAAAACGACCGCATATGATATGGTGCTCATAATTGTAGTCCAGGAGCTTTCCCATTTTCTCCTGCGGCACCTTGACATAGGTTTCCCGCATATCCAAAGGGGCCAGAATGCGGTCTTGCAGATAGATTTGAAAGGCTTGGCCGGACACGGTTTCCACGAGGTACTTGAGCACCAGGGCATTCATATCAGAGTAAAGCCTTGAGCCCTCTTCCTGGGCGCGGTAGGTTTGAAACACTTGATGTTTTGCTGCTTCCACACTTGCCTGCGCGTCAACCCGCTCAGGTGTTTTCAATACCGCCTCATAGCTCATCAGGTCAATCAGCGAACAATCCCGCAACGCTTGAAATCGTTTATCCAACCGTCCAACAGGATCAGTAAATGCTATTTCGCCACGGTGGATAAGCTGAAGTACCGCCACCAGCGTGAACAGCTTGGTGAGAGAGGCAATATCATAGAGTGAATCTTTGCCTATGGCAATCGGTGCTTCCTCAAACCCTCCGGATTCCACTAACACTTCGCGGGCCATGCCGATGGACTCGCTCGCGCAATGCTGTGCGTTCCCATAACAGACGGTGATCCCGGTGAGCATTCCTTTCTTTAACACCAGCTCCGCCATGGAGGCACGCAGGGCGGCCATCGCAGCGGTATGCGGCGTCACGGTGTGAATATCAGCGGAATGAACGCCCTGGGCACATGGAAGTCCGGCTTCCCTGTTGCACTCAGCGCCTGGAGGGAGCGGCCACGCATGCCGTGGTGGTCGATACGGTAAGCGTTGAAATAGAAGCACCCGCCGGCAAACGGCGGTTTCCCAAAAATTCCATAAGGGATTCGCCAGACGGAAGCCGTCTTTAAATCCTGCCGCATCAAGCAGGTGCGCGTCTCAAACCCTGGGATCTCATGACCCAGA
Organism: Clostridiales bacterium; assembly: GCA_012522875.1. Classification (GTDB taxonomy): domain Bacteria; phylum Bacillota; class Clostridia; order Christensenellales; family Aristaeellaceae; genus UBA6115. Next base: position 9,295 of record JAAYJP010000093.1, read on the forward strand.
TCAAGCTGGATACCCTTGCCGTCATTGATGACGGCCGCAACAAAATGCAGATCATACGGGCTGACCTCAATCTCCAGGTATTCCCTCGGGTTCTCTGTTTGTCCTATAAAGATCTCAAACACATCCTGGCGGTAGAGGCATTCATTATGCAGGCGGTAGGTAGCCTGCACCTCGTCATCCTCCCCCAGAAAGCGCGCGAACAGCGCTTGCTGCCCGTCGTCCCGGAACAGCCGGACCTCCGTGCTCAAGAACGGCGTCCCGCCCGTAACGGTGTCCGCCAAAAAGCACTGGGGTGCTTTCTCCCAGCAGGCATTCTGCCAGCCAGGCATTTGAGGAGCCGAAATGTGCCTGCATTGGTACTCCTGCGTTGCTGCCATTCTGTTCCCCTCCCCTTTCCTAAAGCATCTTGGCGAAACTCCTGGCGAATTCACGGGCGCCTGCCAGTTCCTCTTCGCTTGGGTTCAGCCTGGCGCGAAAGCCCTCCATGGTCCTGGCTTTCAGCTGGTCAAGCCTCTGGGTAATGAAGCCCACTGCCTCCCCGCTCCAGCCAAAAGAGCCAAACGCCGCAGCCGGCTTACTTTTCATCAGGTAGGGATGAACAGCACTCAGCAGTTCGCCAATGGGCTGAAGCAAATCGCCGATGAAGGTGGGGCTGCCAAAGAGCACTCCATCGGAATCCTCAATGGCAGCCAGCGCTTCTTCTTTGTTCTCACTGGCCTCCACCAGTTTGACGGTGATGCCCTGCTCCTCAAGTGTTTCGGCAATGGTGTTTGCCAGTTTCCGGGTATAGCCGTAGGCACTCACATAGGGGATGGCCACGGTTTTTCCATCGCGCGGCTTTTTGACCGCCCATTTTTCATACAATCCATAGAAATGGTCCAGGTTTTCGTCAAGAATCGCGCCATGGCCCGTCAGAATGGCTGTGGGCTGAAGTTCCCGGGCTGCCTTTATGCCATTGGTGACAAAGGGTTCCCCAAAGGGGCTCATGATGTCCAGGTAGTATTTGTGCAGGGCTTCTTCATACTCCGCTTTTTCTTTGGTGTCCATGCTGCTGTATAACAGTTTGTTCCAGGATAAATGTGCTCCCAGGAAGTCACAGGTGAAGAGCGCTCCTGTCAGGCTGTCATGGGTAAACATGGTGTCGGGCCAGTGCAGGTTGGGCATGGGGTAAAAACGGAGCGTCCGCCCGCCCAAATCCAAACAATCACCTTTTTTGACTGCCCTGCCGCTGAAGGGCTGGTTGATAATCTGTCCTATGAAGGTGATGGCCGAAGTGGAACCGATTACCTCCAGGTTGGGGTTCAGGTTGATCAACTGTGGAATAACGCCTGCATGATCTGGTTCTGTATGGTTGATTATCAGGTAATCAATCTGTGCAAAAGGCATGATCCGGTTGATGTTGTTCAGATATTCGTCCAGAAATCCCTCCTTGGAGGTATCTACCAAGGCGGTCTTCTCTTCACCCTTTACCAGATATGCATTATAACTGGTGCCGTGAGGTGTTTTCATGATGATATCAAAAACACGTAAGCCGGGGTTTTGAACCCCCACGGAATATATGCCTTTAGTCAATTCTAACAAGACGAAATTCCTCCTCGCAATGATATGATTGAATTATACCATAGAGCCAAGCGCCTGCAAATCTTGGTGCAAGTTGGGAAAAAGCACTATAGCTCGCCCACTTTTCAAAGGGGGAGGAACCTTTGTATGAGTTTTGCGCGGCCTTCGATTTGCTTTCGGTTCGTTGATGTCTTTTTTATTCCCTGTCGAATAATGCTTACGGGTTCAAGCTTCGCACACATTTGGTGTCATTGGGTAACATGTAATTTCCTTGACTGTTCAGAAGATGTCTTCCATTTGATAAGCAAAGCCTGCTGCTGTCCTGGTTGAGGCACTGAAAACGAAACCACTTTGACGCGTTATTTCAAAAAAACAAACGCGCGCAAGATGGCGCGCAGTCAATATATATCACAGGTTAAGGGAATGAATAATGCAATCACACCAGCCTGCTATCGCAGAAAGCGGAAAAGAAGCAGTACAGCAACCACAATAAAGCCAATAATGTTGAGATATTTTCTGATTCTGCGTACTTTCTCTTCAGGCCAGGGTTCTTTTGTCAGTGGCGTAAGACCGCCTTGGCAAAAAGGGCATTCTTGCATATGGTCCAGTACATCTTTTCCGCAATGGGGACATCTGACCAAATGGCGTTTAAAACTGGGCATGCGGCAGGCTTTACCTCAACCAGACTTTAGTACTGAAAATCACAAACAGAACGATGGCGGCAGAAAGTACGCCTGCAACCGTCAGCGCTGCTCCCATGGCACCCAACAGGGCATATCGGAACTGGCGCTTATCCAGTTGCGCGCTCCCCTGATCCCTTTGCGGGGCTGCTTTGTTGTACCAGGGCATGCCTTCCACATTCATCGGGGCAACGACACGTCCATCATCAACGAAAGGGGTCTTCATCGGTCTTTCTCCTTATTGTAGAGGTGACAGGCCACCACATGGCCATCAAAGTCGAAAACTTTGGGCACTTCGGTTTCGCAGATCTCCATGCGGTGAGCACAGCGAGTATGGAATTTGCAGCCCAGGGGCGGATTAGCGGGTGAAGGGATGCTGCCTTCCAGAATAATCCGGTCCATCTTTACAGTAGGGTCAGGCGTAGGTATTGCGCTGAACAAGGCCTTGGTGTAGGGATGCAGCGGGTTCTCAAAAATGTCTTCAGTTTTTCCGTATTCCACCATACTTCCAAGGTACATCACGCCAATGGTATCAGAGATATGCTCCACCACGGACAAGTCATGGGAAATGAACAGGTACGCCAGTCCGAACTCCTTCTGCAGATCCGCAAGCAGATTAATGATCTGTGCCTGAATGGAAACATCCAGAGCGGAAACCGGCTCATCGCAGACGATGAAGTCAGGATTAAGCGCGATAGCACGCGCGATGCAGATGCGCTGGCGTTGGCCACCCGAAAATTCATGCGGATAGCGGTCCTTATGGTAGGCTTGCAATCCGCAGGACTCCATGATACGGGTGATATAATCATCAAACTTATCATCCGGAACAATGTTATGCTCTTTTACCGCTTCCCCGATAATCTCACCCACAGGCATACGGGGGGACAAACTGGAATAGGGATCCTGGAAAATGATTTGAATTTGGGGTCTCTTTGCACGAAGCTCCCTATTGCTTAGTTCAAAGATTTCCTCACCGTTGAACAGGACATCACCTGAGGTCTTGTCGTTAAGACGCAGGATGGTTTTTCCAACCGTCGTTTTTCCGCACCCGGACTCGCCAACGAGACCCATGGTAGTGCCTCGTTTGATGGAGAAGGATATGCCATCAACGGCTTTCACCTGGCCTACAAGGCGGCCCAGGAGTCCGGCTTTGATGGGGAAATACTTTTTGAGGTCCTTTACTTCCAGAATATTATCCGTTGACACGTGCTTCTTCTCATTCCTTTCGGGAGCCTTTTCATTTTGCATGCTGTTGGTCCTCATACAAGTAACAGGCTACGCTGTGGGTAGGGGATACACTAAAGTATGGCGGATATTTCCCGACGCATTTGTCAAATGCTCGGTCGCAGCGATCCCGGAAATAGCAATAGTTTGGCATATTGATGGGATTGGGAACAGATCCGGGAATACTGTAAAGGCGCTCCACCTCGCGGTTGACGACGGGTTTTGATGCCATAAGCCCTACGGTATAAGGATGTACGGGATTTAGGAAGACTTCCTGCGCGGTCCCCTGCTCCACGATGCGCCCAGCATACATCACCACGACATGATCAGCCATCTCGGCGACAACACCCAGGTCATGGGTAATAAGCATAATGGAAGAGTTGATTTTATCCTTGAGGTTTCGCAGTAAATCCAGGATTTGCGCCTGAATGGTGACATCAAGAGCGGTTGTAGGCTCATCAGCAATAATCAGCTGGGGGCTGCAGACAAGAGCCATGGCAATCATCACGCGTTGGCGCATGCCGCCCGACAGCTCATGGGGGTAGCGCTGATAAATCCCCTCGGCATTGGCAATCCCTACCGTATCAAGCATCTCTATGCTGCGAGCCTTAATCAGTTCCTTGGACATTTCAGGATTGTGCAGGTTGATAACTTCATCCAGCTGAACTCCGATGCGGAAAACCGGATTGAGGCTGGTCATGGGTTCCTGGAAAATCATGGAAACCATGTTGCCGCGGATTTTTTCCATCTGTTCAGTCGGCATCCTGGCAACATCGTAGGCCTTGCCGTCACCCATATTCAGGCGGATTTCGCCCCCTACAATCTGGCCCTGCGGCCGCTGAACAAGCTGCATCAGCGACAGGCTGGTCACTGATTTTCCGCATCCTGATTCTCCAACCACGCCTACCGTTTTCCCTTTGGGGATGTTGAATGAAATGCCGTCTACCGCTCTGACCACACCAATATCCGTATAGAAATAGGTTTTAAGGCCATCAAATTCAACAACGTTGCCATCATCCTGCATATTGGTCAGATACTCGGCTTCAGGAATATTCCTGCGGTTGCGGTTTTTCTCTATCTGGTTAGTGATCCTGCGGTTTTCACGGCTGATCTGGCGGGATTCTTTTGCGGTCAGATAGTTGACGTTTTTATTTTCCTGCATGGCTCCCTTACCTCTTCATTTTGGGGTCAAACGCATCGCGGAGCCCGTCTCCAACGAAGTTAAACCCAAGCACAGTCAACAGAATCAGCAAACCGGCAGGTACCCAGATGTACCAATAATTGGTGACAATATAGGGGTTACTGGCGGCGTTGATAATGCTGCCCCAGGATGCCAGGGGATACTTGACGCCCAAGCCCAGGAATGAGAGCGTTGCCTCTGTCAGAATGATGCCGCCCAGGCCCAGCGTCGCCTGGACAATCAGCAGGGGCATCACATTGGGCACAAGGTGCTTGATGATGCGGCGTGAGACACGCACACCGGTGGCTTCCGCAGCAATCATAAAGTCCTGCTCGCGAAGCGCAAGAATCTGTCCGCGCACAACACGCGCAATTCCTGTCCATCCCAGTAAACCCAGAACGAACATGAGCAGGAATATCCGCACGTAGGAGTCAACCTCCAGCGTATCCATCACGGACCCCAAAATCAACAGAATGGGCCAGTAGGGGATGCAGTTGAATAAATCGATGAAACGCATCAGCATGGTATCGACCCATTTACCGAAGTATCCTGAAATTCCGCCGATCAGAATGCCAATGAACATCTCAAGAAAAATAACCACAAAACCAACCATCAGGGAAATACGGCCACCGTACATCAGACGGGTCAGCATGTCCATGCCGTTTTGGTCCGTTCCAAGCAGATGCTTGCTGTCGGGCGCATGATACATGTCAAGCACGTGCGTTTCGGTGTCCGTCTTGATGTTGTAGGTGCGGTGAACCAGATCAATTCGGAAGCGCTGGCCATTATAATTGAACTCGGAGAGACCATCATTAATCGCTGCTGCGGCTTCCGCCTTGAATTCCATGGTCAGGAAAACATCGGGCATAATGGCATTGATGATCATTTCCGAAACTGCGCCAAAGGTTTCGGCTTCGCCGTTGCCGGACGCATAGGTTATCAGGTAACTGCCCTCATCTTCCACCAGGGTGTAAATGACCCCGTCATGCTCAAAAGCTTCCAGACCAGCTGCCATCGCCTGTTCCGCTGCCATGCGGTAATCAAAGCTGTCGATCAGTGCTTTGTCCTCAGGCCGCGCAACATCATAAATTTTCATGGATGCCAGCGCTGAGGCTCGTGTCTTCCCTATTGTCGCGCCCAAATCGGTACGGAATATCTGATAGGCTTCATCCTCGAATATAAAGGTATCCTCTCCAGCCTTGTAAGCGCTTTCAAAAGCCTGCTTCATACCCTCCGGCATGGTGAAACCTGGCGCTGTCTTGTAGCCAAAAAGCACTTTGCGGATGGCAACCTCAGCCAGCGGTTTCGCTTCCTCAATCAGGAAAGTGTCCTGGCCAAGCAATGTGAAAGCAAAGTGAGTGCCGTTTGAATCAAAAGAGGTCTCCCCATTGTTTTTGGCCAAAATCATTCCAGCGTAAGCAGATTTGGTAAACTCGGATTCGGGCGCTGTAACATAACGAAGCTCGGCGTTACGGGTAGCACCGGCATACTCCTTGAGCATAATTTCTGTGGTGTGAAAAGTCTGATCCTGCCGAAAAGGCGCTAAAATGCCTCCCACAAAGGAGAAAAGAAACATAAAAACCAGAATAATCAAACCAGTAATCGCCAGCCTGTTGCGCAGGAAGCGCTTTAACACCATCATCCCGGGGGAAAGCACCTTGACGCGCTGCTCATCACCCAGCATGTTTTCAGGTTTCTGCTGGTTCATCGCATTCTCCCCAGACGCATCTGCTCGGTGATCCTTGGTGTTGCCCATTTTTTTGTCCATTGCTGTATGCTCCCTCCCTTAATTGATCCGTACGCGCGGATCAACCACGGCATACATCATATCGGCGATAAGCAGGGAAATCTGTGTCAGTACAATTGAAAACACGGAGTAAAACATCGTAAATGGGATGTCGCCGGCCCGGATTGCGCCAAAGGCGATGTAGCCGATGCCGGGTATTTGATAAAGCGTCTCCGTAATCATGGAGCCCGCGAACATACTTGGCAGGAGGTAACTCATATAGCTGACCAGCGGTATCAAGGTATTCCTGAAAGCGTGCCTGTTGATGACTTTATTCTCAGGTAGCCCTTTGGCACGCGCGGTACGGATGTAATCGGCACCCAGGACTTCCAGCATGTTGGTACGGGTAAAGCGCATCAGCCCGCCGATGGATAACAGGGTGAGCGTTGTGACAGGCAGGACAAGGTGATGTGCCATGTCCAGCAACTTGCCCCAGCTGGACAACTGCTCATGATACCTGCCTACAATACCGTAGAGGTCAAACCAGCCCAAGTTAATGGAAAACACATATTTCAGCATGGTTGACAGGAAGAAGGACGGCAGCGAAATGCCCACCATTGCAAAAAAAGTAATGGCATAATCCATCTTGCTGTATTGCTTTCTGGCTGCCATGATTCCCAGCGGAATCGCGATGGCAATCTGCAGTATGAAGGTGATGATATTGAGCGCTACTGTATACCAGATAACATCCGCGAACTTTTCCGTTACTTTGATGCCATAGGACCAGGAATTGCCAAACTCCCCGCGGATCGCGTCACCAAGCCAGCCGGCAAAACCAGTGAACACATCTGTGTCCAGCCTGAAAAGCGCGTTGAGCTCGGCCACCCAATCGGCGTAGCTTTTGCTGTTTGGCATTGTAGCGCGCTGTCGGGCAATTGTCTCGACATAGCTTGAAGGCAAGGCCCTGATGACCGCATAGACAATGAAGGCGCCGAAAAGAATAATCAGCGCGGCCAGAAAAACCCTGCGGATGATAAACTTAGACATTCAAAATCCCTTCCCCGTTATAGGAACGTGTTGGGCGGCACGCTCGCCGCCCAACACGGTCCAGGTCCCTATTCGGGAATTTTAGTTCATTTCGATCAGTTCGATATCATTCATCCAGCCCCAGAAGGTGGTGATATCCGGGGTCACCGTATTCATGTTGATGCGCTGGGTGCTAAAGACAATGGAGTTCTGGCGCTGATAGGCGGGAACTTCAACGGCCCAGTCAACAACCAGATCAAGAGCCTGCTTGTAGACAGCCTTGCGGAAAGCCTGGTCGTCAGAACGGCGGGCTTCAATGATCAACTGGTCGAGTTCTTCATCAGCGATGTGGTAATGGTTGCTGTCGGTGCCGCCCTTTCCAACAACATTGCTGGAATGGTAAACCTGGTACATGTCAGGATCGATGGTGGCGCCCCAGGCTGCCGTCCACATTTCCTGCAAACCACTGTCAAGCGCCTCCCAGAGAATGTTGGCATCCGCGGGGTCATTGATGTTCAGGGTAATGCCGATTTTCTCAAGCAGCCCCTTGGCACCTGTCAACACAGCAAAGGAAGGATGGTCACCAGTGCCAT
>JAAYJP010000094.1 GCA_012522875.1 Clostridiales bacterium
GCTGTCCACGCTCTTGTGGATGCTTCGCCTTTTGCCGGTGGAAAAGGCAAAAAACCAAGCTCTGGCGCCTCTTCGAAAGCTTAAACAGGAAGATTCCATGGCCCTGTGCCATGAGTTTGCAGCCCAGCGACTGTCGCCCCGCATATTCCAGCCGGCTTTTCAAAGAATGCGGGAGCACCACCTGGCCGGGGATCTGGTACTGCTGGTTTCAGCCTCTCCTGCTTTATACCTTGCTCATATCAAGGATTTCCTGCCGGTAGACGCGGTGTTGGCCACGCCCACGGATGAGGCCTGCCGCGTGATCGTCAATGTCCGGGGAGAGGAAAAGCCCCGCCAGGTCAAGCGCTGGCTGGAGGCTGAAGGGATCACTCCGGATTGGGAAAATTCCTGGGCCTATGGGGACAGCCTGAGCGATCTGCCAGTCATGATGCTGACGGGAAACCCTTATTGGGTAAACCCCAGCGCAAGAGCGATAAAAACGGCGCCCCATCTTCCACGCTACAACTGGTCAAAAAGCTGATCAGCAGGCAGCAAAAAACCGGCCGCATGGCGCGCCGGTTTTTGTTTTCTCCCCTTAGTTCTGCTTGGGCTGCCAGGCAGCTTCCTTGATTTTGGCAGCCTTGCCCTGGCGTTCACGCAGATAGTAGAGCTTGGCGCGGCGCACACGACCTTTGCGCACCACCTCAATGCTGTCCACCCGCGGGGAATGCAGCGGGAATACGCGCTCCACACCGATGCCGTAGGACACACGGCGCACAGTGAAGGTCTCCCGGTTGGAGCCGTTGCGCTTGGCAATGACAGTGCCCTCAAACGCCTGCAGGCGTTCCCGGCTGCCCTCTACCACTTTCACATACACCCGCACGGTATCGCCCACGTTGAACACGGGGCGGTCGGTGCGCATCTGCTGCTCCTCAATGGTCTTGATAATTTCACTCATGACGGTTTCCTCCTTGCCTGCGGCGTTCATGCTCCCAAAGGATACAGAGGACCGCCTGATGTCGCAAGGGGAATCATATCATAAGTCCAGGGATAAAAGCAACACTTTTTCCTCAAGCCCGTGGCGCGCGCTCCCGGACAATCGCCGGGTGGTGCTGCCAAGCGCTCCTTGGGCGGTTGAGCACCTCTTGCATCACCACAGCCTGAACCAGGCTACTGCGTGTCATGGGCGGGATAATACGGGGGGATTTCGTCAGCGTTCGGCCTGTTGCCTCAGGGGCCGCCCGCTCAGCGCGCCCAGGACGACCTTCCAGGGATTTACCCAAAGCATCTTCCGCCACTGCGAGGCTACCCCTGAACGCTTGCTCCTGGTAGGGGGTCTCCAGCCTCCGGGAGCCGCTCTCCCATTCCTTTGGCGATACTCCTGCTGCAGTGTTCTTATTCACTTTCTGTGCCTCGGCCTGAGTAGGCTTCCCATTCTCACCCGGTTCTATGCCGGCAGCCCGCTCCATGGACTCCTGCAACTGCCGTACAGCCTGCTGAAAAGGCCCAGCCGGGCGGGGCCTGCTTTGCTCGTTCTTTCCGCGGGTTTCCGCCGCCTGCTTTTGCTGGGCGCGGCGGTTGGCCATGGAGGCAACGGCAAAGAAAATCACCAACAGGACGCCAATTTCAATCATGGGCTGCCCCCTTTTCTTCGGAATGCATCGGCCGGCCCTTATTTGCTTGGGTTGCCGTGGGGGTTTTCCCAGTTTTCTTCATTGGTATCCGCGGCCTTGGCGATGCCATCGCGCATCTGGGTATCGGCCCTGACATTCTGCATCTGGTAGTAGTCCATCACGCCAAGCTTTCCGGTGCGCAGCGCATCAGCCATGGCTAGCGGCACCTCGGCCTCGGCGGCTACCACCTTGGCGCGCATCTCCTGAACTTCAGCTTTCATCTCCTGCTCCCGCGCAACAGCCATGGCCCGGCGCTCCTCTGCACGGGCCTGGGCGATGCGCCGGTCGGCCTCCGCCTGGTCCATCTGAAGCTGAGCGCCAACATTGCGGCCCACATCCACATCCGCGATGTCGATGGAGAGGATTTCAAACGCTGTTCCGGCATCCAGGCCCTTGTTCAGGACCGTGTGGCTGATCTTGTCAGGGTTTTCCAGCACTTCCTTGTGGGACATGGCAGAGCCGATGGTGGTCACGATGCCTTCACCAACACGGGCCATGACCGTTTCTTCGCCGGCGCCGCCCACCAGCTGCTGGATGCTGGTGCGCACTGTCACCCGTGCTTTGGCCCTGAGCTCAATCCCGTCCTTGGCGATGGCCGCCACCGGGGGAGACTCGATCACCTTGGGGATAAC
>JAAYJP010000095.1 GCA_012522875.1 Clostridiales bacterium
AGCCTCCAGCATGCCATATCGGGCGGTATCGGCGTATTTATCGCCTACATTGGCTTGTTGAATGTGGGCATCATCGACTTTGGCGCCGGCGTTCCGTCCATCCCGCACCTGAACACGCCCACCCTTTGGGTGTTCCTGATTGGCCTGGCGCTGATTGTGGTCCTGTCCGTTATGAAGATCAAGGGCGCCATTCTTATTTCCATTGCCATCACCGCTTTGATTGGCATCCCGATGGGCGTCACCAAAATGGGCGAAACCATCAGCTTCGCCGAATCAGCGTCCCAGTTGCCTGTTACCTTTGGCGCTATTTTCACCGCCCAGGGCCTGCCCAGCCTGTTTACAGACCTGGGCCGCCTTCCGCTGGTGCTGATCACCATTTTTGCTTTCAGCCTGTCGGACACCTTTGACACCATCGGCACCTTCATTGGCACAGGGCGGCGCAGCGGTATTTTCTCCAAGGAAGATGAGAAAAACATGGCGGAAAGCACCGGCTTTTCCTCCAAGATGGACCGGGCCCTCTTCGCTGATGCTATCGCCACTTCCGTTGGCGCCGTGGTTGGCACCAGCAACACCACCACCTATGTGGAGTCCGCTGCCGGCATCGGTGTGGGTGGCCGCACAGGGCTGACCAGTGTGGTGGTAGCACTGTGCTTTATCCTTTCCGCTTTCCTCTCCGCTTTTATCTCAGCCATTCCGGCTGCGGCCACGGCGCCCGCGCTGGTGATAGTGGGCGTAATGATGCTTGCCAGTTTCAGGGAAATCAACTGGACGGAGTTGGAAGACGCCGTGCCCGCCTTCTTTTCCGGCATCTTTATGGCGCTGTGCTACTCCATCTCCTACGGCATTGCCTTCGGATTTGTTTTCTATTGCATTGTGAAGGCTGTGCGTGGCAAGGCCAGGGAAGTCCATCCCATCCTCTTTGTTTCAACGCTCCTGTTTGTGCTGAACTTCGTGCTGCTGGCGCTGCTGTAACAAAAACACATTCATTCAGGCGATTGACGGGCAGTGCCCGTCTTTTTTGCTCAAAGCCGGGGATTATGAATAGGTTCAAAGGGAGGGCCACCCATGAAGGGAAAGGCCCCTGCCTTTGAAGCTAAAATGTTGGTTGTACCTGGCGTTGACGGCGCTAATAACGCGTTCCCCTATAAAGTGAAAAATGAGGTTTACAATGGCCGGGTAAAGGGACTGGCAGCCTATGATGGGAAACCCTGTCCGGGCTCGCTGGGGCGCCTTGGCACACCGGGGATATCATCGGCATCCGCAGGGATTTCGCGCAAAAACCGGCAAGTTCCCCGGTGACTATATCGCCTTCACCCTCCTGAATGATGACGGCCGGTAAAAGACCGGACAGCATAAAAAACGAGGGGATCCCCAGCGGAGTCCCCTCGTTCATGTTTTGCAGATTACTGCTTGAAGGCGTCTTTCCCGGGGTATTTGGCCTTTTTGCCCAGTTCCTGCTCGATACGCATCAGTTGGTTGTACTTGGCCACGCGCTCACTTCTGGCGGGAGCGCCGGTTTTGATCTGCCCCGCATTGACGGCCACGGCCAGGTCGGCAATGGTGGTGTCCTCGGTTTCGCCGGAGCGGTGGGAGATGACGGTGTTGTAGCCGTTTTCATGCGCCAAACGGATGGTTTCCAGGGTTTCCGTGAGGGAACCAATCTGGTTGAGTTTAATGAGGATGGCGTTGCCGGCCTTCTTTTCAATGCCGGTCTTCAGGCGCTCCACATTGGTAACAAACAGGTCGTCACCCACCAGCTGCACCTTATCGCCGATGCGCCTGGTCAGTTTCACCCAGCCGTCCCAGTCCTCCTCGTCCAGGGCGTCTTCCAGTGATACGATGGGGTAATCTTCCACCAGCTCAGCCCAGAACTCAATCAGCTCGTCAACGGTGTAGTTGAGGCCGGTCTTGGGCATGTGGTAGCCTTTGTCGGCTTTCCACTCACTGGCGGCAGCGTCAATGGCCAGGGCGATGTCTTTGCCAGGCTCGTAGCCAGCCTGACGGATGGCTTCCATGATCAGGTCCAGGGTTTCCCGCTCACTTTTCAGATTGGGGGCAAAGCCGCCCTCATCACCTACGGCTGTGGCCAACTTTTTGGAACTGAGGAGCTTTTTCAGGGACTGATAAACCTCAACGCCCCAGCGCAGGCCTTCTTCAAAAGTCCTGGCGCCAACGGGCATCACCATAAACTCCTGCACATCCAGGTTGTTGGCGGCATGGGCGCCGCCGTTGAGAATGTTCATCATGGGCACGGGCAGCACATTGGCGGTTTCCCCGCCCAGGCAGGCATACAGCGAATGGCCATGGCAGGCAGCTTCAGCCTTTGCGTAGGCCAGGCTGACGGCTAAAATGGCGTTGGCACCCAGCCGGGATTTATTGGCCGTGCCATCAAGTTTGATCAGCGCCCGGTCCAGTGCCTCCTGGCTGGCCCATTCCTGGCCTGTAAGGGTTTTGGCAATTTCCCCGTTCACATGAGCCACGGCTTTGGAAACGCCCTTGCCGGCAAAGCGGGTTTTGTCGCCGTCCCTCAGCTCGTGGGCTTCGAACTGCCCGGTAGATGCGCCGCTGGGCACGGCAGCCCGCCCGGTGTGCCCGCAGTCAAGCGCCACTTCGGCTTCGACGGTGGGGAAGCCGCGGCTGTCGATCACCTGGCGGCCAACAATGGATGTAATCTTCATGGATGTCCTCCTTGCCTCTTGGGCATACTAACTTCCGCTTGAATATACCCCATTTCTTCGTCACTTTCAAGCCCGAACGGGACATTTATTGCCCGGCGGGTGTAAAATCGGCATTTTATGGATAATCGCGGATGCAGCCGCTGCTTCATAAATTGCGGTATAATGTGTAAAACAGACGGAAAGGTGGTTTTATGGCGAAGAACAACCAGTGGCTCAGGTGGGCCATGGAGCTTCAGGCGCTGGGCCAGTCAGGGGAGGCGTATACCTCCAATGTGTTTGACCAGGAACGCTACGCCCGCATCCGTCAGATCGCTGCAGAAATGATGGCCAGCGCCACCGGGATCCCGGAAGAAAAGGTGAGCGGTCTTTTTTGCAACGAGATCGGATACCAGACGCCCAAACTGGATACACGTACCGCCGTGGTGAAGGATGGAAAAATCCTTCTGGTGCAGGAAGCAGACGGCCGATGGGCGCTGCCGGGGGGGTGGGCGGATGTGGGGCTGACGGTGAAGGAAAACGCCATGAAAGAAACGCTGGAGGAAGCGGGGCTGGTGGTGCGGCCGAAACGGCTGATCGCGCTCATTGACCGGGGCCGCAATAACGCAGGCGCTTCCCCTTACAGCATCCAGAAGGCCTTTGTGCTTGCCGAAGCCTTGTCAGGTGCTTTTACACCTAATGCCGAAACGCTTGCCAGCGGCTACTTTGCCCTGGACAGCCTGCCTGAACTGGCTGAGGAAAAGACCACAAAGGAACAGTTGTCCCTGTGCCTGGAGGCGGCCGCCAGCGACCGCTGGGAGACTGTGTTTGACTGAAGCATCAAAGCTTTTTGAGCGCTGATGGGCGTTTTCTCTGGCATGGGAAAACACTACGGCCCTGGTGCTGTTAATCAGCGCCGGGGAAATCGGGTTTCTACGGCCGATCCTTTCCATATTCTGGCCTGTGGCCTTTCCCGGCAAGGCGCGGCTGCCCATCAGGGGATGCGGTAAAAAAATAAAGGGGATAGGAGCGTATTATGATACAAAGCGATTGGGCAGCGGAGGAAGATAAAGTGCTCCGGGCCTTTTTCGCCCAGGGGCGCCTGAAAACTCTGCCTGTAAAATTCAGGAAGCGCCTCCTGGTGCTGAGGGTGTTTGCCCGGCTCTTTGAGCCAGGAAAGCGTTTTGAGGAGAAAGAGGTCAATGTACGCATCGGGAGGATGTTTCCTGATTATTGCACCATCAGGCGGGAATTGGTGGACATTGGTTTCATGGCCCGTGACGGGGGGAGCTATTGGCGCCTGCAGGAGGACGATTGGCTCCCTCTGCTTTGATAAAAGGGGGCTTGCATAGTTCCACGAACTGCGATAAGATGCCAAAATTAAGAATCATTCTTAGAATGATTCTTTTATTTTAAAGGGGGAACTGTCTTGGCATCCTACCAGACCACACAGCGCAGGGCCTTACTGGGGTATTTGCAGCGGCATGAAGATGAGGCCTTCACTGCAAGTGAAGTGGCCAAAGGCATGCGGCTTGATCCGCTGGCGTCTGTGAAGCCCGCTGCCAGCACGGTGTACCGCCTGCTCACCCAGATGGCCCAGGAGGGAAGTATCAAACGCTTCGTGCGTGAGGAGGGGCGCCAATATCACTACCAGGCGCTGGCCTGCGGCAAGGGGAAGGGGCATCTGCATCTGAAATGCAATGTCTGCGGCCGCCTTATCCATATGGAGGAGAGCAGATCCCGCCGGATTCTCACGGAAATCAGCCGGGACATGCATTTCATAGTGGACGAAGAGCAAGCACTGCTGTTTGGCCGCTGTTGCGGATGTGACAGGGAGGAAAATGCGTAAACGGCAATCACCACCTGATGGCGCATGCAGCCTGCGTGTGACCTGGGCCGGTGCGGTTGCTTTATGTCGGCCAAGGAACCCCGAAATATCAAAGTTTTCCGTGACCCCGGGGCCTTGCGGTGTGCCGGGCAATGAATGCCCATCATTCATGCTGTGCCGGATTGCCCCTGCAAGCGTGCTTTTGGTCCTGGCCTTGGGGACTTTGCCCTTTGCTTTACGCCTGGAAGCCACCCCGGGGATACGGAGGACCACTTTCACCAGTTGAGGCCTCCCGCAGGCCTTTGGCTGCAAGCGATGACACCAGGAACAAATACGGGAGGTTAATTCATAATGTTTGGTGCGAAAAAAACTGCACGGATAATGTTGCTGACACTGGTGCTGTTGCTGGGGCTCGCACAGCCCGGGCAGGCGGCCGAAGACCGTAAACTGCGCATTGTGGCCTCGGTATTCCCCCAGTATGACTGGTTGCGCAATATCCTGGGTGAGAGGCTTGATGAGGTGGAGCTCACCCTGCTTCAGGATTCCGGCGTTGACCTGCACAATTTCCAGCCCTCAGCCCGGGATATCATGAAGGTGTCCTCTGCTGAACTGTTCGTCTACATTGGAGGCATTTCCGACAATTGGGTGGAAAAC
Organism: Clostridiales bacterium; assembly: GCA_012522875.1. Taxonomy (GTDB): domain Bacteria; phylum Bacillota; class Clostridia; order Christensenellales; family Aristaeellaceae; genus UBA6115. The sequence continues at coordinate 5,137 of JAAYJP010000095.1, forward strand.
GCGGTTTCACAGGCCGTGAATAAGGACATTGTGGCGGTCAACCTGATTAAGGCTTTGGGGGATGCCGTCAAGAAAGATGTCTCTATTGAGGGCATGCAGGATACCACCCGAGCCCACAATGATGAAGGCCCTGACAACGAACATGAACATGACCACGAACATGAAAACACGGCACATATCCATGATCATGATGATGAGCATATCTGGCTGTCCTTGCGCAATGCCCAGGTCCTGTCACAACTGCTGGCCGACCGCCTGAGCCAGCTGGATCCAGACTATGCCGCAGTCTACCAGACAAACGCTGCTGCTTACATCCGGGAACTTCAAGCGCTGGACAGCGAGTTCCAGTCAGCAGCGGACAAGGCAGCACAAAAAACGCTGCTGTTTGCCGATCGATTCCCCTTCCGTTACATGATGGATGACTATGGTCTCCTGTATTTTGCCGCCTTTGCGGGCTGTTCGGCCGAAACCGAAGCCAGTTTTGATACCATCACCTTTCTTTCGGGAAAGGTGGATGAGCTGGAGCTGAAGCATGTGCTTGTGCTGGAGGGCGCTGACAAGGCTCTGGCCAGCACCGTCATTGACAACACAGAAACAAAAGGCCAGACGATGATCGTGTTTAATTCCATGCAGTCGGTGGACCAGGCTGCCCTGGCACAAGGCGCCAGCTACCTGGGAATCATGAAGGAAAACCTTCAGGCCCTGATAGCCGCCCTGAACTGAGTGCGGAAAGGAATGCCCAATGCCACAACTTATCTGTGACCGCCTTACCCTGGGCTATGAGGGGAGAATTGTATCGACTGGCGTGAGTTTCGAGGTTGACGCGGGGGATTATGTGTGCATCCTGGGAGAAAACGGTTCCGGCAAAAGCACGCTGATCAAAGCCATCCTCAATCTGAAAGTCCCTATGGCGGGAAAGGTAATTCTGGGGGAGGGGCTAAGCCGCGCAGGCATCGGCTACCTTCCCCAGCAGACCGCCGCGCAGCGTGATTTCCCTGCTTCTGTTTGGGAAATTGTGATAAGCGGCAGCCTGAACCGCATAGGCCGCCGCCCCTTTTTCAGCCATGCCCAGCGAAAACAGGCTCAGGAAAACATGCGCCGGCTGCAGGTGGATAGCCTGGCCAGACGTTGCTTTGCTGAACTTTCAGGTGGCCAACAGCACCGTGTGCTTTTGGCCAGGGCACTTGGCGCTACCGACCGGATGCTGGTGCTGGATGAACCGGCCTCGGGCCTTGATCCCCAGATTACCGATGAAATGTACAGCCTCATCAAGGATTTGAACCGGTCGGGGCTCTCCATCATCATGGTCTCCCATGACACCCAGGCAGCCTTGCGGGATGCTTCTCACATTCTTCACCTGGGCAATACATCCCTGTTCTGGGGAACTGCCAGGGACTATGAACGGTCTGACATTGGCCGGGCTTACCTGAGCCGAAAGGGGATGGAGGCATGAATGGGATATTTGGGACCCTCAGCCACTACTTCACCTTTCCCTTTGTGCGTTATGCGCTGATTGTGGGAGTGTTGGTCGCGTTATGCGCCAGCCTTCTGGGGGTTGTGTTGGTGCTCAAGCGCTATTCCCACATAGGGGATGGCCTGGCCCATGTGGCTTTCGGGGCCATGGGCGTGGCCACGGCGCTAAGGCTAACCAACCAAACCGTGCTGGTGCTGCCGCTGACCATGGCAAGCGCCGTGGTGCTGCTGTGGAACGGCCAGCATACCAAAATCAAGGGAGACGCGGCGATTGCCATGATGTCTGTTTCCGCCATGGCGATCGGCTATCTTCTGATCAATCTGTCTCCTGCTTCTTCAAACATCTCAGGAGATGTGTGCACGACGCTGTTTGGCTCCACTTCCATCCTCACCCTCACGCCCACCAAAGTATGGCTGAGTGTGGGGCTGTCCCTGCTGGTGGTAGCCGTTTTTGTCCTGTTTTATAACCGCATTTTTGCCATCACCTTCGATGAAAGCTTTGCTGCGGCTACAGGGCTGAATACGCGGTTTTACAATATGTTGGTGGCCATGATTGTGGCCACGGTGGTCGTGCTGGCGATGGACCTGGTTGGGTCGCTTTTGACCAGCGCGCTGATCATCTTTCCTGCGCTCAGCATTATGCGGGTGCTGCGCAGCTTCAAGGCTGTTGTGGTTGCTTCGGTGGTGCTGTCGGTGTTCTGCGCCGCGCTCGGCATCACCCTGTCTATCCTGTTGGGCACCCCGGTGGGCGCTACCATTGTGGTGGTCTACATTGCCAGTTTCATCCTTTTCAGCCTGGGCGGCCTGGCCCTGGGAAGGAGAAGGGCATGAGGCGGCATCGCGTGCTGTCCTTGGCAGGCCTTCTGTTTTTGGCCGCTGTTTTGGCCGGCTGCTCCGTGAGGGAAGCGCCAACAGCCGCTTCCCTCACGCCCGTCGCCATCCAGATGGACCTGTCCCGCCTGAGCGATACCATGGCGTATGCCCGGATGTTTGAAATTGTGCATGACCCCGGTGAATACCTGGGCAAAACCGCCCGGATACAGGGCACCTATGTTCCCGTTCCAGACCCTGCCAGGGAAGGATTGTACTATCATTTCCTGTTGGTGGCTGATATCACCGGATGCTGCGAGATCGGCATAGAGTTCTTTCTGGACGGCCGCCGCTATCCCGAAGACTACCCCCCGGAATATGCCCGGATCGAACTGGAGGGTGTGTTTGATATGGCCACTGTATCGGGGAACCGGCATATCTGTCTGAAAGCGGAGAAAATCAGGGTGATATGGAAGGCAGAGCCTGTTCCCCCGCCAGTTCCCTGAATGTCACCTTCCCCAATACCCGTTTGGCCCGCTCGGTGTGCAGGTTTTCCAGCCGGCAGATGTCCTTGTAGCGGCAGTATGCGCAGGCAGCACGGCGGCGGTTGTTGACCAGGGGGGACCGGTCAATGACACCGGAGGAAATTCTGCTGGAGATGCTCCGGGCTGTGTCCGCCGCCAGGCGAAGGAGCCGGCCCATACCCTCAGGGCTCAGGAGAAAGTCCCTGTCCATCACCAGGCCGTCATTTTTGGTGAGTTTCATCAGGGAGTAGGGCGGGTCTGCCGCATCCATCAGGCGGATAACAGCGCTGTCTGCGAGCAGAATGCCGCTCAAGCGCAGGCGCCTGATTGCCTCCTTGCGCGCTTTGTCTGCGTTTTCTGCCCGCACCAGGGGATCGTCCAGCAGCTGGTAAAAGGCACCGGCAGGCCTGATGTCCCTGCCCTGCCCCTTGGCGGCATAGAGGTAAAGCAGCAGCGCCAACTGGCTGCCCGCCTGTACCTCCGCTGCATCCAGCTGGTTGCGCCCGGTTTTATAGTCGATGACGCGCAGGTACCGCTGCCCCTCATGCACCGCCATATCCGCGCGGTCAATGACGCCTTTGAGCCGCAGCACAGAGCCATCCTCAAGCTGAAGCTCCACCGGAGGGATGCCGCCGCTCATGCCAAAGCGCAGCTCAAAGCCCACCGGCGCAAAGGCGCTGGCTTTGGCAGCTTCGGTAATCACCTGTGCCATGTTCCGGCAAACTCCCAGGTAATTTCCGGACATGTGCCGGTTTCTGGCTGTGTCGGAAAAAGGGGTTTGATCCCAGTTCTCCGTCAGTGGCGCCATCGCGGCATCCACAGCAGCGCGCACCTGTTCATCCGTCATATCCGGCCATCCGGGCATCGCCATGGCGTGTCGCCCAAAACCCTCCATCGCCTGGTGGCAAAAACTCCCGTAGTCGGCCGGCTGGACGGCCCAAACCAGGCGCTCATGGGGCTTAAGGCCATAAGTCACAAAGTGCCTGAAGGGGCACTCGGCATAGGTTTCCAGCCGGGAGACGGACACTGTATCCGATGAGAAAAGCTCATTGGCCTCCTTCTGGGACAGCCTTTTCCGGGGAGAATCTCCCTGGGCTGCTTTCATGATCGCCTCTGCCAGCGGGCTGAAGGCGCCATTGCTTTTCAGCCAGGCCCAGGCCTCCTGCCAGGCAGGGGGAACATCCCTTTCTCTCCATAGGCCTGCCAGTTCATCAATGGCTGGAATGGGAGCCACAGGCTCAGCTTCCCTGAGGCTGCCCATGGCGCCGCCCTCTTCTGCCAAACCCGGGAAGAGCCCCCGGATGCGTGATAAATGGCTCAGCGGTGCCAGCGCCTTGCCTGCCTCGTCTGAGAGGGCATAGCTCAAATACAGCTTCTCTCCGGCAGCGGCCAATGCTTTCCACAAGTCCAGTTGCCCTATGGCGTCCTTTTCGTCCCGCGGGAGATCCATGCATACCTGGAAAACCTTCTCCAGCGCCTGGCGCTCGGGATCTGTCATCAGGGGCTCAGACGCCCGGTTCATGACCCCGCTGTTGAGGCCCAGGACGAAGACCACCCTGGCATGGCCAGGCATAAGTTGCCCCAGCCCGCCGACTTGTACGCATTGTTTTTGGGGCGGCAGCGCGGATAGTTCGGTCTGTGAAAGGCCGGTGGACAAAAGAGCGGGAAACTGGCTCATGGGAACGCGCTCATCCCCCAGAAGTTCCGCCATTTGATCGAACAACCCACAGAGTTTGTCCCACACCTGTCGGGTGCGTACTGCTTCATCTGGCATGCCTTCCGCCAACAAGGTTTGCTCCAGCGCTACCATCTGCTGGTAGGCGCCAATTTCATCCAGGAAAGCAATGACCCCATCTAAGGAGTCGGCGGCACTGCGAGCTTTGGACAGGCGGCTGCGCAGGTTGATCACTGGATCCAAAGCCTTGATCCGCAGCGTTTCCATCGCTTCCGATTCTTCCCCCCGGGAAAAAGGCCGGATCCACCGACTCCCATAGATGCCATAGGCCAGGGCATAATTCTCCAGCGCCCAGGCTTCATGAGCGGCTATGGGAGAGAAGGGGGACTTGATATAATCGAACACATCATCCTGCCGCCAGGCGGAGGACCTGATGCATTCCAGGGCGCTTATCAGGCAGCGCACCAGGCTGTGGCCCAGGATGGGCTCCTTTTCCGCCAGGTAGTGGGAGATGCGGTAGTCCCGGAAGACGCCAGGCAGAAAGCGCCCGTATTCAGTGGGGTTAGCAAGCACCACCACGATATCCCCGGGCGCGGTGCCGCTTTGCATCGCCGCGAGGATACGCTGGGCCACCCAGCGCACCTCCGCATAGGGGTTGCGGGCGGCATAGAGGCCGATGTGCTCTGGCGGCTGCAAACAGGGCATTCGCCTGGGGCGCATAAAATGGCGTTCCAAATAGGCCAGGTCATCGGGGCGATGCGGCCCGTCGGTATGCCAGACAGCCTTCCAGGACAGCCCGGCTTGCGCCAGCGCTGCGGTTAGGTGATCGACGCTTCGGTTCACCGGGGAAAAGGCATCTCCATCGGGCGCCGTGGGCTTATCCCTTACCAGGGCTACCAGCATGTGTCCGGCTCGGTGGGCCCAGGCGGTGATCAGGCGGATCAGAGGAGGGCTCAGCAGGTCAAAACCATATACAAAGAAGCTGGCGCCTGAATAAAGATCACTTGCAGCAAACCGGGCCAGCGTCTCCCTCTGGATATCTTCGCTGTCGGCGGATTTTCCGGCCAGAAGGCGATCATATTCCGCGTATAACAACGCCAGGTCACGCAGTTTTCCGGGCACCTCAGCACCCGGTGATGCTGCCAGCTGCTCAGGGGTGATGCCAGCCCCTTTCAGTTCGGTAATCGCCTCAGTGACCTGGCCGGCAAATCCTGGCCTGTTGGTTACACTGCCGTAGTAAGACAACTCCGCCTTTATCCGCCTGGCGCCGCGGGCAATAGTCATCAGTTTTCCGCGTTCATCAATCCGGGCTCCCTCGCCCTGGCCCAGGCGGTCAGCCACCCGGCTTATAAAGCGGGATGGGGAGAGCACATGAAGCCGGAAAAAGCCGGGCACCTGAAGCAGATCCAGCATATCCCGCTCGGCGGATAATGTATACTGCTCCGGGACCAGGAGTACGACCTCACCGCCCTGAGAATACGCCTCTGCAATTTTATGTGCCACGGGCTGCCACAGGCTGCCCGCGCGCCCGCTCAAAATGGTCAGCATATTCCACCCTCCTCAGGCGGAATTATACCATATCCTGTCCATCCCGCCGGGCATGTTTGCGGGGGCATTTTGCCTATGATATAATGCGCTGGGATTACCCTGAAGGAGGATCTATGCAAGCCTGCACTTACACGAAAGACCAGATCAAGCAGTCCATTCTCGGAAAACTCCAGCGTTACAACGGGAAAACATTGAAGGAGGCCAGCGCACACCAGGTTTACTATGCTGTGGCATCCACGCTCCGGGACCAGATCATGCAGCAATGGGTGGATTCCCGTGAGACGGATGAAAAAGCCGGCGGGAAAAGGCTTTACTATATCTCCATTGAGTTCCTCCTGGGAAGGATGCTGTTCAATAACGCCCTGAACCTGTTGTGCACGGAAAATTATACCAGGGCGCTGACGGAACTTGAGTTGTCCTGGAAGGACATTTTTTATGAGGAGCCGGAGCCGGGTCTTGGCAATGGCGGTCTGGGGCGCCTGGCCGCCTGCTTTATGGATTCGCTGGCCACACTGGATATGCCGGCGATGGGTTCAACCATCCGCTATGAATACGGGCTCTTTCGCCAGAAACTGACCGGCGGCCAGCAAGTGGAGTTGCCTGACGATTGGCTGGAGAACGGCAATGTCTGGGAAGTAGCGGATATGGAAAATGTCTTTGATGTCTGCTTTGAGGGGACCGTGGCCACTGAAATCCGAAACGGACGTGCCACCTTTACCCTGGCGGATCCACGGGTGGTGGAAGCTGTACCCTATGATATGCCAGCGGTCGGCCATGGGAACGGCCGGGTCAACACCCTGCGCACCTGGCGGGCCCGCAGCAAGCGCGGGCTGGACCTGGGTGCCTTTTCCAGCGGAGATTACATCAACGCCACCAAGGAAAACGACCTGGCCGATGTGATTTCCAAGGTCCTCTATCCGGAAGACAACCATTACGAGGGCAAGACGCTCAGGCTCTCCCAGCATTATTTCCTGGTCAGCGCCACCCTGCAATACGCGCTGAAGGTGTTTATGCGCCAGTATGGCCATGACTTTCGCATTCTGCCAGACAAGGTGGTCTTCCATATCAATGACACCCACCCGGGCCTGGTGATCCCGGAGATGATGCGTCTGCTTATGGACGAATACGGCTTGGGCTGGGATGAGGCGCAGGCGATCACCAACCGCTGCATGGCCTATACCAACCATACCATTATGGCCGAAGCCCTGGAGCGCTGGCCGCAGGATCTGGTCAAGCGTCACCTGCCCCGCATCTACATGATTCTGGAGGAAATGAACCGAAGGCTGGGGGAAAAGCTGTGGAACCACTATCCTGGTGAATGGGACCGCATCGCCCGGATGTCAATTCTGGCGTATGACACGGTGCACATGGCCAATCTCTGCGTGTCCCAGAGTTATTCCGTCAACGGCGTCAGCCGCCTTCATGGGGAGATCATAAGAAGAGATACCTTTTCTGACTATGGCAGAATCATGGGGGGCAAGTTTACTTTTGTCACCAACGGTGTTACCCACCGCAGGTGGCTGATGGCCTGCAATCCCCGCCTCGCGGCGCTGATAACCGAGTCTATTGGCGAAAGCTGGATCAAGGAGCCGGAGCGACTGAGGGAACTGATTCCCTTTAAGGATGACGCCGCTTTTCGGGAGCGGTATGCAGCCATCAAGCGGCAGAATAAGGAGGTCTTCAGTGAGTTCCTAACCCACCGCCAGGAGATGAGTGCGGACCCCGGGTTCATGTTTGATGTACAGGTGAAGCGCTTGCATGAGTACAAGCGGCAGCTGCTTAATGCCCTGCACATCCATGTGCTCTACAACCGGATCATGGATGACCCCAACTTCCAGATGCCCCCGCGACTGTTTGTTTTTGGCGCCAAGGCCAGCCGGGGCTATGCGAAGGCTAAAATCATCATCCGGTATATCCTGGCGCTCTCCCGGCTGATTGACCGCACCCCCAGGGCAAAAAAGATGCTGCGGGTGCTGTTTGTGGAGAACTGGAATGTCTCTGCCGCAGAGTCGCTCATACCCGCGGCGGACTTGAGCGAGCAGATTTCCACCGCTGGCAAGGAGGCTTCCGGCACCGGCAACATGAAACTGATGATGAACGGTGCCGTGACTATTGGTACCCTTGATGGGGCAAATGTTGAAATCTCTGAATCTGTTGGCAAGGACAATATCTATATCTTTGGCATGAAAGCCGAGGAGGTGGCCGCGCTTTATAAGGAAGGGACCTACTCACCGGTGCAGATATTTGAGCAGAATGTGGAGATCAGGAAGGCGATGACGCAAATGATTGACGGCACCCTCTTCCCGGACAACCCAGCGCTGCTGCAGACGCTCTACCATGACCTGCTCTTTGGCGCGGGCGGCAGCCATCCGGATAACTACTTTGTGCTCAAGGACTTTGGCGCCTATGCCACGACCCAGCAGGAAGTGGACCGGGACTATGCCGACCAGGAGAAATGGCTGCGCATGGCCATAACCAATACCGCCATGTCGGGATTCTTCTCCACTGACCGCACCATCGCCGAGTATAACGACAGGATCTGGCATCTGAAGTAACCAGAAATGAATGATTCGGAGGGCTGGCACCTATGATGGTGCCAGCCCCCTTTATCAGCATACCGATTCAGATTACCGGGAAATATGCCCTGACCCACTGATTTCCGCTCCTGTAATCACACATGCCGAAAGCCGTTTTCAATGCCGTATGCTCTCAGCAGCGTGCCCGTGCGAACGGCGTCCTTGCGCAGCGCGTAGTCATAGCCCGGGCCGCAAAAGACGGGGGTTGTCTGAGACAGGGTGACCTCATCATACGGCTGCGTACCTTGGGCAACAGGCCCGTAGGTGTTTATGCGCTTCATGCCAGTGTAGGCTTGGTACTTCTGCCCATTCCAGTCGAATTCCACCATGCCCCAGGGGACGCCGGTGGTGACCGATTCGACCGGCATGATTTCCGTGTTCTGGGGCCGGAACGGGCTGACCTACGCTGGTTAAGGCTGGCAGGGGTATAGCTTCTGGGCGGATTTTCGGGAACTTTCAATACAATCCGCCGGATATCCGTAAAGCTGACCTGGCAATAGTCTGCAATACTGCCGCCTGATTGCAGCGAGGACATAACCATTTCGGCGGCTTCAGGAACGATTATGTAATTCATAGGTCCTGCAGCGATTTGCCCAAAAGCGGTATTACATGAAAAAACCCACGTAAAACCTGGAGCAAAAAGATACATGCTGAAAATGAAAGGATTTGCTGGAGATGAAGCCAGATATACCTTTGTGCCTGGATCGGAATCTTCTTATGTTGCATAAACTTTGCCGATGTTATTGACGGCTCCAACAGATACAGTTGCTGCAGCCATCAGCCGCTGCTGCTTGTCCGCCATTAGGGCGCTTACATTCCCGCCAGCGAGATCATCAATGGCGAACAGGTGTTCCTGAAATGGTCGAAGTAAGCCTGTGCTGGAAGCAAGGATCCAGTCAAAGCCAGAACCGCCAGCAAGAGCACGCTTTTCCGCCTTACAGCCATAGACATCTTGTGCTTCCTCTCCATTTCGCAATGAAATTCATATTATGTTATTGGGAAGTGCCGGAAAGATAATGAAATGAGCCTGACAAAAGCCAATCATACAATCAGATGTTAGTTTGTAAAACAATCCCAAGCGCCATCAGTCGAATTGCTGCAGGTGCAAATGCATCGGCTTGATGCAGATCGAAGAGGAGAGGCGCAGAAAGTCGACAACAACTCCCGCCCTTTATATAATTGGATTGAGCCACGCGGCGTTTCGCGCTGCCAAGGCGATAATATACGAGGTGTAAAATGAAAACCTTGCCTCCCTGGCTTAACAGCCGCGTTCTGGCCTTCTCTGGCATCATCGCGGCGCTTTATGTGGCGCTCACCCTTCTGTTTGCCCCGATCAGCTATGGGCAGATTCAGTTTCGCATATCAGAAGCGCTCACCCTGCTGCCAGTCATTTCCCCGGCCGGCATTCCGGGGTTGTTTGTGGGCTGTTTCATCAGCAACATCTTCGGCGGAAGCGTGATTGACGCTGTCTTCGGCTCCCTGGCCAGCCTCCTGGCGGCTATCCTCACCCGGCGCTTTCGCGATAGGATCTGGCTGGCGGCGCTGATGCCCGTGGTGACAAACGCCGTGGTTATCAGCCTGGTACTTTGGTATACCAGCGGCCTTCACCCCTTCATAAGCTTTCTAACAGTTGGCGCCGGCCAGGCAGCCGTGTGCTACCTTTTGGGCGTTCCTTTGGTTAAATTGATGCAAAACCGGGGGATTGAACTGACCTGAGTGAAAAAAGCCCTGGAAGGCAGGTGTCCCTTCCGGGGCTGCTATTTTGCCTGCTGCTCCAGGCGCTTTTCAGCCCGTGTTTTTGCCTGATCCAGGCCCAGGACGGCCCGGCGCTCGTGGGGCAATAGGCGCATGAGCGTTCCAGCCACGGAGCCGGTGACAGCGCCCATAACGGCGCCCACCACCACCAGGATTGCCATATAATAAAGAAGGCCAAACGTTTCCAGTACAATCATGGCCAATGCCACCTGGCCCACATTGTGCAGCACGCCACCCAGAATCCCGGCGCCAATGGGACTGATGCCCCTTATCGCATAGACCGCCAGAATCATTCCGGTCATGCTGAGAATTCCGCCGGCCAGGCTGTACTGAATAGCCATGGGATTGCCAAAGAGGATGCCTGACAGCAGCACCTTACCCAACATCAGCATCACTGAGGTGGGAACGCCCAGCCAGTACAGGCTCAGGAGCAGAACGCCGTTTGACAGGCCAACCTTGATTCCCGGAACCGGACCCAGGGAGAAGAGGCTTTCGATATAGCCCAAGACCAGCATCACCGCGATAAACATCGCGGATAGGGCCAGCTTCATGGTGCTTTTCATCCGTCTCCTCCAGGCAATGGGTTCTGGGCCATGATACTGTTTGCGTGCACAAAAGTAAAGTGCTTGAAGTGCGCCCCGCTGTTGGGTATACTGCGCGGGAAAGGAAGTGATTCAATGGGGAAATATTTTGGCACCGACGGTTTTCGGGGCGAGGCGAATGTGGGGCTGACGGTGGATCACGCCGTCAGAATTGGCCGTTTCCTGGGCTATGCCTTCAACAAGGATCACAAAGCCCGGATCGTCATCGGGAAAGATACCCGCCTGTCCAGCTATATGCTGGAGGATGCGCTGGCTGCGGGCATTACCGCATCAGGCGGGGACGCTTACCTGCTGCATGTCACCACCACACCCAGCGTTTCATTCATCACACGCAGCGAGCAGTTTGACTGCGGGGTGATGATCTCCGCCAGCCACAACCCGTTTTATGACAACGGCATCAAGATCATGAACGGCAACGGGGAGAAGATGGATGACGTCTTCCTGGAGGAGCTGGAGCGTTTCCTTGACGGCGAGTCAGGCGATATCCCCTACTCCACCAGGGAGCACATTGGGAAAACAATCGACTATTATGGTGGGCGCAACCAATACATCGGTTACCTGATGTCCATGGCGCGCAACTCCTACCAGGGGTACAAGGTAGGTCTGGACTGCGCCAATGGCAGTACTTGGATGATTGCCAAGAGCGTATTTGACGCCCTGGGCGCAAAGACCTTTGTCATCAACAACCAACCCAACGGCCTGAACATCAACCTGGATTGCGGCAGCACCCATATCCAGCATCTGCAGAAACTGGTGGTGGAAAAGGAACTGGATGTGGGCTTTGCCTTTGATGGCGACGCGGACCGCTGCCTGGCGGTGGATGAGAAAGGCAAACTGGTTGACGGGGATTTGATCCTCTACATCTACGCCCGCTTCATGAAAGAGCGGGGCAATCTGACGGACAATACCGTGGTTACTACCATCATGTCCAACCTGGGGCTTTATAAGGCGCTGGAAGAGCTGGATATTGCCTATAAGCAGACGGCTGTGGGCGACCGCTATGTGTTTGAGTGCATGAAGGAGAATGGCCATATGTTGGGCGGAGAGCAATCCGGCCACATTATCTTTGGCAAATACGCCAACACAGGAGACGGCGTGCTGACAGCCATCAAGCTGATGCAGGCCATGATCACCCAGAAGTCACCCCTGTCCAAACTGGCGGAGCCGATGACCATCTACCCCCAGGTGTTGAAAAATGTGTTGGTCAGGGACAAGGACTCAGCGCTTGAGGACCCCCAAGTGCTGGAAGCGGCCAAAAAGGCGGAGGAGGGGCTGCATGGCTCAGGCCGGGTGCTGCTCAGGAAAAGCGGCACAGAGCCCCTGCTGCGTGTGATGGCTGAGGCTCCCACGCAGGAGGCCTGTCATCTGGCGGTGGAAAGCATCGTGGCGGTTATCGCGTCCCGGGGACATTTAGCGGAGGCTGCCCATGATTAAGACGGTTGATTTGTTTGAGCTGAGCCGTTCACTGGCCGGGGAATGGCTCAAGCAGTTCACCTATCCCTGGGAGGCACTGGGAGGCATCAGCGACATCATCCTGGCCCTGGGCGCTGGGCTTGACCCGGAGAAGTACGAACAAATCCGCGAGGATGTCTGGGTCTCGCGGGATGCGGTCATATCTCCTTCTGCCCACATGGGCGGCCCCGCCATCATCGGTCCCAGGACCGAAGTGCGCCACTGCGCGTTCATCCGGGGCAGTGCCCTGGTGGGGGAGGGCTGTGTGGTGGGAAACTCCACGGAGTTGAAAAATGTGATTCTATTTGACGGTGTGCAGGTGCCCCACTATAACTATGTGGGGGACTCAATCCTGGGGTACAAGGCACATATGGGGGCAGGTTCCATCACCTCCAATGTTAAAAGCGATAAAACCCTGGTGGTAGTGAAGGCCCCGCACGGGGACCTCTACCCCACCGGTCGCAAAAAGGTTGGGGCGCTTTTGGGGGACGAGGTGGAGATCGGCTGCAATGCCGTGCTGAATCCCGGCACAGTGGTGGGTCGCCGCAGCGCGGTATATCCCACAACCTGTGCCCGTGGCATCATCCCCGCTGACAGCATCCTGAAAGTCTCCGGTGAGGTGGTGCCCAAGCGATAGAGATGTCTGTGGGCCGGGCGGGGTTGCAAGATTAACCCAAATCCTTGCCCCCGCAGCGCAAGCAGGCTATAATAACCAGTATGCGTTTGCGATTAAACATGAAAACGGAGTGTGCCCGATGAAGAACAAGGCAGTTTCCAGGAAAATTCTGACCGTCTCCCTGCTGATGGCGATAGTGCTTTCGCTTTCCGCCTGCAACCTGATCGTCAAGGACCCGGAGGTGGACGCCCGGCAGGTGATCGTGTCCGTCAATGGCGAGGAGGTGTTGAAGGACCGCTTCACCCAGTATTACAACAACGCCTACAACCAGGAATATGCCATGCAGCAGCTGTATCAGCAGTATGGGATGGTTCAGCAGATCAGCGTGGATGCGGACGCAGTGCTTGAGGACACGGCTGCCGCCGTGGCCCGGGACCTGGTCATGCGCCAAAAGGGCAAGGAGCTGGGTTTGGATGCCTTTACGGGTTCAGAAGAAGCGGAGATTCAGGCCGCTGCAGATGGGCGGTTCAAGGATCTTCTTGCCCAAATCAAGGACGAATTTTTCCCGGAAACAAAACTTTCTGATGAAGAACTGGACACAGCCCTCAGGGGCAAGGCGGCTGAGTTGAACATCACGATGGATGACATTGTGGAGACCGAGCGAAACAGCAAGCTTTATGAAAAGCTGAAGGAATATGCCACCCGGCAGTTGACGGTCAGCGATGAAGAGATCCAGGCGGACTTTGACCAGAATGTCGAGAATGCCAAGGCCAGCTATGAAAGCGATCTTTCCGCTTATGGTAACGCAGTCAACGGAGGGCAGACCGTGTACTATGCTCCTGCCGGCTACCGGTTCATCAAGCAAATCCTGGTTAAACTTGACCAGGATGATCAGGACGCCATCAGCGCCCTCAAAGCTGAGATGGCTCCCCTTCAGGAGGCGTTGGATGAAGCCCAGGCCGCAGTGGATGCTTTTGGCGCTGAGGATGTACAGGAAGCAACAGATGCTGAGACCTCCAGACCATCGCTTCTCGACCTGGAAAACACCCTGAACGAGGCCCAAGCCAACTATGATGCCAAAAAGGCGGAGCTTACAGCCCGCGAGGCCGCAGCCTACGCGGCCATCCTGCCCCGGGCCAACGAAGCCTATGCCAAGGCAGTGGCGGAGGGGGCCGATTTCGATGCCCTGATCGACGAATACAATGATGACGCTGGCCAGCCCGCCCAGGGCTATGCGGTGTTCAAGGATTTCACCGGCTTTGACGAGGCCTTCATGAAGCCCGCTATGGCCCTTGAGAACATTGGGGATGTGGCCGAGCCCAGCCAGGGCATCTATGGCTACTATATCGTGCAGTACGCCGCTGACATCCCTGAAGGTTCCGTGGCCCTTGACACGGTGCGGGAGAGCATCCACGAAAAACTGCTTACTGCCAAGCAGGACGCGGCCTTTGTTGAAACAGGCGATCAGTGGGTGGCTGAGGCGGATATAAAGACATTTACGGACCGGATGAAAGACTGATCAAACATGCAAATGGCTTGGGGAGGACCTGTGCATCAGGTGCCTCCCCTTTTGTAAGCCTGTTTATTCCTGTCATCAGGTGGAACAACTCTCACACGCTTCCACTTCAAGGGATTTGGAGCGGATGTAGTAGACGGTTTTTACGCCTTCCTCCCAAGCGCTGATATATAAGTCCAGGACCTGCCGGAAGCTGTAATCGTTGGTGATGTAGAGGTTCATACTCTGGGCCTGGTCGATGTGGCGCTGGCGGACGCCGCAGGCGCGGATGGACCAGTGCTGGTCAATCTGGTGGGCGGGCTTGTAATACCAATAGGTGTCGGCATCCAGGTCGGGCGCGGCCCGGGGGATGAGGCCGTTTTTCTTTTCATCATAGTAAAAGCGGCTCATGATGGGGTCGGTGCCCGCGGTGGTGCCGGCGATGATGGAAATGCTGGAGGTGGGGGCAACGGCCAGAAGGTAGCCGTTGCGCAGGCCGTCCTGGGTTACTTCGTTCTTGAGCGCCTGCCAACGCTCACTGCCATAATCCCGCTTGTCAAAGTAATCTCCGGTCTGCCAGTCGCTGCCGGGGAAGAGGGGGTAGGCGCCTTTTTCCCTTGCGAGGGCAAGGCTGGCACCGATGGCGTAGTAGTTGATGTCCTCAAAAACCTCATCAGCGAAACGAAGATGTTCTTCCGTCTCCCAATCGATGAAGCGTTTGGCCAGCATATGGTGATAGCCGCTGACGCCAAGGCCAATTGGGCGATAGCGTTTGTTGTTGATTTGGGCATAGGGCACGGGGTAGTAGTTCAAATCAATCACATTGTCAAGCGCTCTGACGGCAGCGATCACGAGGCCTTCAAGTTCCTGCTTGTTCTCTACCTGAATGCGTCCAAGGTTGAGGCTGGCCAGGTTGCAGACCACATAGTCGCCGGGCTTGGTCACGGTGACCACCACTGTTTCCCCGCCGATCGTTTCCACCCGTTGCTCCAAGCCTTCCACCGCGCTCATGTTTTGGGCAATTTCCGTGCACAGGTTGCTGGAGTATATGACGCCCTGATGTGAGTTGGGATTCATCCGGTTGACCAGGTCACGGTTAAAAACAAACGGCGTCCCCGTCTCCACAGCGGATTTGATAACCAGGCGCACCACATCTTTCACCGCGATTACCCGGCGGCTGAGGCTTAGGTCTGCGATGCATTCCAGGTACTTCTCTGCCCATTCTTCGCCAAAGCTATCTTCCAGAGCCCAACCCTTCTTCAGCAATATCTCGTGGGGATCAAAAAGATGCCAGTTGCCGTCCATGTTGTCCTTCGCCTGCTGCCAGAAGTAATCCGGTATGCACACGGCGGGAAAGACATCATGGGCTTTCATGCGGTCATCGCCGTTGTTGGTGCGCAGCTGGAGAAATTCCGGCAAGTCGCGGTGCCACAAGTCCAGGTAGACCGCCACGGCGCCCTGGCGCACACCCAGCTGGTCCACCGCCACGGCGGTGTCATTTGCCAGACGTATCCAGCGGATGACCCCGCCGGCAGCCCCCTCAAAGCCCCGGATATCAGAGCCGTGCGCCCGCACTTTGCCAAAATACAGACCCATCCCGCCGCCAAACTTGGACACATTGGCGAAGTTGGCGATACTGTGATAGATCCCCTGCAAGTCATCCGGCACAGTATCAATGAAGCAGGAGCTTAATTGATGATAAGGCTTGCGTGCATTGCTGAGGGTGGGGGTAGCCATGGTCACCAGCAGTTGGCTCAACATGTCATAAAATCGTTTAGCCCAAGCCAGACGGCGCGATGGCTTTTCAGGGATCGCCAGGTACAGGGCGATGTTCAGATACATCTCCTGGATGCTCTCCAGAGGCTGGTGCTTACGGTCGTGGATGACATAACGGCGGATCAGCAAATCAAGCCCCGACCAAGGCAACAGGTGGTCCCGGGAAGGATCCATAAAGGTTTCTGCCTCCCTGAGGTCTGCGTCCGAATAAGTCTTCAGCATCATCCGGGCCAGAAGGCCCTCCCGGTCCAGATAATGCATCTTCTCCACATAGCCGGCCAAACCAAGCCCGTGGGTACGCTCCTTGAGCTGGGCATGGTAGAAGCAGCTATGCAGCCTGCCGGCAACCATTTCCCACCGCGCGGCCTCTTTATCAGTCAGTTCAAGAGCTGCACGGGTTAAAAGCGCCATACGCTCACCGAGCGGTAGGTTTTCCTTAAACAGGGATTGGAACTTGCGTATGAGGGCACCCAGGGAATATGGATCGGCCGGGAAATCCCGAGCGATACTGGCCAGGGTATCCCCGAACCCCGGCAGATCCGGAAAGAAGTCCAGCAGCCGCTGCCGCTCCCCGCGGAGAATCCGTCGGTTCTCCCTGTAAAGAATGTAGGCTTTGGCCTGGGAGAAGCAGTCCGCTTTCATCAGGGCTTGTTCCACCCGGTCCTGCACATATTCCACGCTGAAGACCTGATCGGGATCAAGGTGTTGGATGATTTGCCTTTCGGCCTGATTGACAAATTCGTTCAGCCGTTCCTCAGATACAGCCGTATTGGTAGCCTGAAAGGCTTTTCGGATAGCCTCACGGATTTTTCGGTTATCATAGGCTTCCGTTTGTCCGCTGCGCTTAAGGATAAATCGAGGGATGTCAGTCATTATCTCCATGTGGTTTCCTTTCAACTCCACAATATATTGTGGAAAAAGATCCGGTTGGATACGCCAT
>JAAYJP010000096.1 GCA_012522875.1 Clostridiales bacterium
ACGCATCATGGACCATATCGAGTCAAATTACACCAATAAGCTGCTGCTAAAGGACCTGTGCGAACTGGAAGGCATTTCCCTGCATTACCTCTCCCGGTATTTCACTGCCCATTTTGGCATGAGTTTTCAAGACTATCTGACCATGCTGCGATATGGCCGTGCGCGGCTGCTATTGGAGCGGACCGATCTCAAAGCAGGCGATATTGCCATCAGCAGTGGCTTTTCCGATATCCGTTATCTCAACCGTGCTTTTCGTCAATTGCACGGCTGCACCCCGCTGGCCTATCGTGACAGCTTTTTGCAGGGCAGGCCGGCCCAATCCAAAAGCACGGATATTCGGGACGCACAGCAGCGCTTTCTGGACGAAAAGGAAAGCCTCTCCTATCTGCGCCAATGGCTGGATGCCAATCCCATCACCTGATTCCGCTTTGCTCATTTGTACGAAAATCACTAAAACAGACAATTAATCAAATTAATCTCCTTTTATAAGCAAACTTGTCGTCTCTTCTCTTCCAGAATCTGCTATACTTGTGACCGAACAGATGATGTGTTTAGTTGCAGACGAAAAATAGACGTGGTCAACGTCTATCAATATAAGGAGGAAAACATGAAGAAAACTTTGCTTCGACTGGTCCTGCCGCTGATGTTGGCGGTCATGATGCTGCCGGCGCTGCCTCTCTCGGTGGTGGCTGAGGAAGCCCTCACCGTGACGGTATTTGTCGGTGAACCCCGCGATCAACCCACCAGTGACAACAAGGTCTTCAAAATGATTGAAGAGGAATTCGGCCTGAAGTTCGAGTTTGAATTCCTCGCGGGCGACCTGAATGAGACCCTGGGCGTCAAAATCGCCGGCCAGGACTATGCCGACCTGATGGATGGCGGCAACTATGCCGAAAAGCTGATAGAAGCCGGTGCGTTCATCAACCTGATGGATTACATCAGCGAAGAGGAGACCCCGAACATTTATCAGCATGTCGAGCCCTACCTCAAGCGCCTGCTCAATGAAGACGGAGAACTCTTTATCATCCCCAATTACGGCCGCTACTACAACACCGAAGACTACCCCATGAACTACGTCAACGGCCCCGCCTTCTTCCTTCAGAAAAAGGTGCTTGCCTGGGACAACTACCCCATGATCAAGACCATGGATGAGTACTTTGATCTGATTGAGCGCTATGTTGCCGCCAACCCCACCAATGAACAGGGGCAGCCAAATGAGGGCTTTGCCATCCTGTGCGAGGACTGGCGCGCGTTCTGCCTGTTCAACCCGGTTCAGCATCTGATGGGCCGCCCCAACGACGGCGATGTCATCGTGGACATCGACGACAACTACAAGACCGAAGCATACTGCATCCAGGACTATGCCAAGCACTACTACCAGAAACTGAACGAAATGTTCCACAAGGGCCTCATTTCCCAGGACACCTTCGTGATGAACTATGACCAGTACCTGGCCAAAATTTCCAGTGGCACTGTGGTGGGCATGTTTGACCAGTACTGGAACCTGCAAAACGGCAACGATGCCCTTCGGGCTGCCGAGATGTTTGACAGCACCTATCAGGGGCTGCCCCTCATCTACACCCCGGAACAGGCCGGAAAGGAAGTGGAAGAGCACTACCTCAACGGCACAGTCATCAACGTGAACCGCGGCTTTGGCATCAGCGTCAACGCCGAGCACCCCGAGCGCCTGGTCCAGTTCATGGAAAAAATGCTCAGCGATGAGTGGCAGAAGATGATCTGGTGGGGTATCGAGGGTGAAGACTACTACATGGAGGATGGCCGCTTCCTGCGCACCTATGAGCAGATCCAGGACGCCGCCAATATGGTGTGGAGAAACAAGAACAGCGCCTATGTGCTGACCAACTCCATGGCCAAAAAGCAGGGCGAGATGGACGACGGCAACAAGTGGGATCCGATGGTGCAGCCGGAGTGCTACTTCCTGCAGATGAACGACTATGACAAGGCTTTCCTCGAAGCGTACGGCATGCAGCGCCCGCTGGACTTCTTCAATGACCCCATTGAGCTGGCTCCGTATGGAGAGGCCTGGCAGATCGACGTGACTGTGGATCAGGACGCGAACGATGCCAAACTTGGCTATCAGGATGTCCAGCGCAAGATGCTGCCCCAGGTCATTATGGCCGCGCCGGAAGAGTTTGACGCCAAATGGGACGAATATGTAGCCGCGGCAGAAGCCGTACCGGTAAGCGATTTCGTGGATTTCATGCAGGAATCCATTCTCGAACTGGTGGAACAGGTTACCGGAAACTGAATTCCCCATCCACACGGCGGGAGGGATAACCTCCCGCCGTTCTCTCTTTATCCGCCGCGGTGTGTCAAGATTCCCGCCCGCGATACCCAGGACGAACCCAAGCGAGGTTGAGCCCATGCGACGAGCAAAAGCATCCACAGGCACGGCGTTGCCTGACAGGTTAGGATTATCGAAACATTCCTTCTGGCATACGCTGTGGCAACAGCGTCAGCTCGCCTTCATGAGCGTGCCCATGCTGCTCTATATCTTCCTGTTCAATTACTTTCCGCTCTGGGGCTGGATTACCGCGTTCATGGACTACAAGCCGGTTCTGCCGCTGCTGGAGAACAAGTGGGTCGGCCTGGAAAACTTCAAGTGGCTGTTTTCCCGGCCGGAGTTTCTGGGCGCCGTCCGCAACACCTTCGCCATGGCTGCCATCAACCTGGTGTTTGGCTTTGTCTTCCCGATTCTGCTGGCGCTTTTTCTCAACGAAATCCGCCGAACGCGTTTTAAGCGTACCGTGCAAACGGTCACCTATCTGCCCCACTTTTTAAGCTGGGTCATTGTGGTGGGTATCGCACAAACCATGCTGTCCAGCACTGGTGCCATAAACCAGTTATTGGTCTCGACCGGGATTGTCAGCAGGCCTGTTTTCTTTCTCGGCGAGGGGCGGTACTTCTGGTGGCTGGTCGGGTTTATCCATATCTGGAAGGAGTGCGGCTGGAATTCCATCATCTACCTGGCCGCCATGACCGCGATTGACCCCGGCCAGTATGAGGCAGCCGAAATGGACGGCGCGGGTCGGTTCAAGAAGATGTGGTACATCTCCCTGCCCGGAATCCGCAGCACCTTCATGGTGCTGCTGATCATGAACATCGGCTACCTGATGGAGGCCGGGTTTGAGATCCAGTACCTGATGGGGCAGAATGTGGTGATGGACTGGTCGCAGACCATTGACATCTTCGCGCTCAAGTACGGAATCAACAGGGGGCAGTACAGCCGCGCCATCGCCGCAGGCATTTTCAAAAGCATCGTGTCCATCGCCCTGATGACAAGCGCCAATTTTGCTGCCAAACGCCTTGGTGAAGACACGTTGCTATGAGGAGAAAGAGCCATGACTGATAGACTTCTTGCCCGCAAATCCCGGAATGGTCTTCGGAAGCGTTCCATCTTTCCCTATATTAATGCCGCCGGGATGATTCTGCTGATGTTCATCACCCTTTATCCGGTGGTCAACACAGTCGCCATCTCCTTTAACGATGGTACCGATGCACTGCGCGGTGGTATCGGCCTGTGGCCCCGTGTGTTCAGCCTGAAGAGCTACGAAACCATCTTCGCTGACGAAATCATCTACAACGCGTTTTTTATCACCATTTCACGCACGCTCATCCAGACAGTGCTGAATGTGATACTCACGGCCATGCTCTCCTTCGCGCTCAGCCGCCGGGAATATGTGCTGCGGAAGTTCATCACAACAGCAATGGTCATTACCATGTATGTCAACGCCGGGCTGATCCCCAACTACCTTCTCTTGCAGCGCACGCTCGGGCTGGGCAAGTCCTTCTGGGTCTATATCATTCCAACGATGTTCTCCTGTTTCAACATGATTGTCATGCGCACCTATATCATCGGTTTGCCCGACGCGCTGGTTGAGTCCGCGCGCATCGATGGGGCGGGTGATTTCTACTTATTCTGGCGCATCATCTTCCCGCTGATGATGCCGGTTGCCGCCACCATCGCGCTGTTCGTGGCTGTAGGAGCATGGAATGCCTGGTTTGACACACACCTGTACAACGCGGGTAAAGTTCGCCTACACACGCTGCAGTATCTGCTGAAGATGAAACTGGCCACCACCAGCAACAGTGCCAATGCCGCTATGACCAGCGCGGAAGCGGCGGCAAACACCACCCTTACCACCCCCATCACCATCCGGGCGGCTATCACTGTAGTATCGGCAGCACCCATCATGGCGATTTATCCTTTCCTGCAGCGCTACTTCGTTGTGGGCCTCAGCATAGGCAGCATTAAGGGTTGAATAAGGAGCAATTCATGCCGCACGATTGTTTTGAACATCGCAAATCCAAGGCCACCCTGAGTCTTTGCCGGCACGAAGGCTCTGTACTGGCAAACACGGCTTTTGGGGCCCGGTTAGTGAAACACGATTTTCTCTTTGGTTTTGGCGGTTTTGACGCACTGGATGCCGCCTCGGGCCTTCTGGACGCGCAGCGGCAAGCCTTTGTGGAGGAACGGCTTTCCCGAATGATTGCCATCTCCAACTACGCAACCCTGCCGTTTTACTGGGGAAGGTTCGAGGAAAAAGAGGGCAGTCCCCAAACATCCGGGCTCATGGCCGCAGCCCGGTGGCTTGCGCAGCGGGGCGTCCGCCTCAAGGGCCATCCCCTTTGCTGGCACACAGTCTGTGCGGATTGGCTGATGCAATACAGCAACACGGATATCCTGCGGAAACAGCTGGCGCGTATCCGCCGGGAAGTTGCTGGCTTTGAGGGTGTCATCGATATATGGGATGTCATCAATGAAGTGGTGATCATGCCGGTGTTTGACCGCTATGACAATGCGGTCACACGTATTGCAAGGGATCTGGGGCGCGTAGGCCTTGTCAAGCGGGTCTTTGCCGCAGCGCGTGATGCAAATCCCAACGCTGTGCTCATCCTCAATGACTTCAATACCTCTCCTGCTTACGAACGCCTTGTGGAAGAATGCCTGGCAGCAGGCGTCCCCATCGACGCTATCGGCATACAATCCCATCAGCACCAGGGCTATTGGGGACGCGGCAAACTGGAGGATGTGCTGGGGCGGTTTTCGCGGTTTGGCCTTCCCCTCCACTTCACGGAGAACTCACTGGTCTCCGGCCAACTCATGCCCCCCCATATCGTTGACCTCAATGATTGGGTCGTCCCGGACTGGCCGTCCACCCCGGCGGGAGAGGAGCGCCAGGCCAGGGAACTGGAGGAGATGTACACCATCCTTTTTGCCAATCCCCAGGTGGAAGCCGTCACCAACTGGGACGCAACAGACGGGAAGTGGCTGCGCGCGCCCACGGGCCTTCTGCGGGCGGACAACACCGCCAAGCCCGCCTGGGAAGCGCTGGATCACTTGATTAACCATACATTTTCCAGCGATATCCAATGCCATACAGACAGCCAAGGCCGCGCTGAGATAACAGGAATACGTGGCAAATATGAGCTGTCCTGTGAAGGAAAGCAGGCCGCCTTTGACCTGTCATCTGCAAGTGACAGCGCCATCACCGTGGTGGTTTAGGAAATGGAGCATAGACAGGTCCCATTCCCCCGGGCGAAAAATAGGTTGCAGCCAATATGCTTTTTCGGATGACCGGGAAGCGCTTCCGTGCCGTCATCACCATGCGGCGGCAGCTGGCTTGTCCTTCCGGGGCTGTCATCATCAGGCAGATGGATTTTGTTTGGCACTGCCTGGCAAAGGGCCAAACGATGCCCGGGTTGGGGGTTTTCTCATGACGGCTTGCTATACCGCACAGAAAGTTGCCGCTGGCATATGGCATATATGGGATCCCATGGGGGTGGGGATGACACTGCTGGTGGGAACACAGCGCGCCCTGCTGTTTGACACCGGATACGGTTTATGGGATCTGAAAGGTTTTTTGCAGTCCTTCTGCCCCAAGCCCCTGACAGTTCTTTTGAGCCATGCGCACCCCGACCATGTGCTGGGTGCCCTTCGCCTTGGGGAAAGCGTGAGCCTTCATGAGGCTGATTTCCCTTATTTGGGCAGATATTCCTCGCAGTGCATGCGCCAGATGAACCTTGATGCTGCAAGGGCCAAAGGCCTTGCGCCGGACAGCTGGGCCTGTGAACACTATCTCCATGCGCCAATGCCCGGCGCTGTCCCGCTTGCGGCACAACGATTTGACCTTGGCGGCCTTCATGTCAGGGTTCTGCCCCTGCCCGGGCACACCCCCGGTTCCATTGGCCTGCTGGTGGAAGAGCGGGAGCTGCTGCTGCTTGCGGACAGCTGGAACCCCCAGACCTGGCTGTTCTTTCCTGAATGCTGCCCGGTTGAGCGGTACAGGCAAAGCATGCGTGCCCTAACTGGCCTGACCTATAAACAGGTGCTTGTCAGCCATGACCCGTTTCCCCGGGGAGAAGCCGCCTTGCGCGGGTTCATCGACGGCTTGACAGACCAGGTACTGGAGGGCGCCCTGCCCTACAGGGTGCCCGGGCATGAATGCTTTCCAACCCGCTGCTGTGAACCTGTGCCCCAAAGCCCGTTCATCTTTGACGCTGCAAAATGGAAGCCTGTCCGCCTGAAGCCTCATCCTGGCACATGATTCCAGGCCGATACGCATAGAATATGAAAAGAAGAGCCAGCATGCACAGCGACAGACGCCTTGCCTGGCTGGCACTTTTGGGCGAAGAGACGGCCAGGGGAGCCACACCTTTTCAGATCGCGGCGGATGAACTGCGCCTGGGCCGGGAACGCCTGTGCCTGCGTATGCCTGTTTCCCTGTGCCTTAAGGGGGAAGAGGAAGGCTATGCCATCATGCCGGCGGATGGCGGCTATATCATCAGCGGGAATGCGTCAGGGCTGCTGTATGGCACGTATCGCCTGATGATGAAACTGGCAGCCGGGCTGAATCCCCAGTGCGATTTCACCAGGCCTGCCTATGCGCTGCGTATGCTCAACCACTGGGACAATATGGATGGCATGGTGGAACGGGGATACGCGGGCGACTCCCTCTTTTTTTCAAAGGGACGCTTCAGGAATGACTGGCCCAGGCTCACGCAGTATGCCCGGCTCCTGGCCTCGGTGGGCATCAACGCCGTCTGTGTGAATAACGTCAATGTCAGGCCGCCTGCGGACCGGCTGATTACCCGGGATTGGCTGCCTGATCTGGCCCG
>JAAYJP010000097.1 GCA_012522875.1 Clostridiales bacterium
CCCGCGCCGTAGCCTTGGGTCTCAGCAAACTGCGTATCGCCCACTTTCAGGGCGCTGATGGTACCATCGTCCTTCACCGTAACAAACACCGCCACCGGCCCAGCAAAACCCTTCTGGTTTGCTGTATATGTGGTTCCTTCTGCCACAGGAATCTCCGGTTCCTGGGGATTAAGCATATCAGATACCTGACGCGCAATACGGTTGACACCCCCGGCTACCGCGTTTGTAGTGATGGTAGCGGCAGAGATAGCGTCAACGGAAGATTCCGTCTTGGGATCTGAAGCTTTGACTACCCGCACAGGCGATACCTTATTGGCAAACTGCCTTGTAAAAGCGGTTTCCCGGGCTTTGGCACCCAGACCTGCAGTTTCTGAGAAGGAAGCACCCCCAACATTCACCCCTTGAATGATGCCGTTTTCATTCACACCAGCAATGACATCAATGGGTCCGCCATAGCCGTTCACCGTGACCTTGCCCACATAACCCAGGGTTTCCCCACCAGCCGTGCCAGCAAAAAGCTCCACGCCGGTTTCATCCTGCAAGGCGATGGCCTCAAAGATCTCAGCCGCCGGCAGCACTTCCTGCTTGGCTTTAGCTTCCGCCTGAAGCGTTTGGTTCAGGATGGGCTCCTTGGTGACTTCATTGGTCAGGGACAGGCTAAAACCTGCTGCCAATGTAATAAGCCCCAGTACCAGCCAAGCCGCGAGTTTTTTTCTCATGCCTTGATTATCCTCCCTGCATACACCCTTAATGATTTTATATACTCTTTACCCGTTCTTCCATGGCCTTCCCGACTGGCCTGCCCAGCATCTGAGCGGCCAGTTCCGGGTCGTCTTTCAGGATGGCCTGGCGAATCGCAGTGCTGGAAACCAAAATGCCCGAAGATGTTGTTACTGGTGAAATGACGCTAAGTTCCATTCCATATGACTTGCAGAAGGCTCGCAGCTCATTGGGACCCGAGTCCGCACCGTGCCCGAAGCGGTGATTGAATCCTGCCACCACATGCTTCGCGTTAAGCTTTCCAGAAACGATATCCCGGATAAAAGCTTGTCCGCTCATATGGGCAATTCTTTCATTGAAGCGATCAACCGCTGTGGCATCCGCGTAGAAGAACTTGAATAAATCCAGTTTATCCTGCAATGTGGTCAACTCCGGAACCATCGCTTTCTGGTTTAAAAAATTGACAGGCAGGGTATCATAGCAATGCACGCAAAGCGTGAGGTTTTTTTTCAAGGCGATGCGTTTGCCTTCCAATAATAATTGCTGGTGTCCCAGATGGACGCCATCAAACATCCCAAGACAGACCACGGTTTCTGTTTCCAGTTGTTTGTCCAGTCGGTCGAGCCAATACACTTCCATAAAAAAACCCGCCTATCCCCTCAATCAGAATAGCGATAACAGAACGCACAAAATACTATCACGCCCCGCTTGTCATGTCAACCGAGGACACATGATTAATGGAGAATTCCAAGGGTTATTGATGTGCAGCAGACTAAAGTCCAGTTCACGGCCGAGGGTAAGGTGGTTGACCTTCCCGAAACACTGAAAACTAAAATGGAACTTGGCCCGGATTATGGTATGCTCAAGGCCAGCCCCATAGGCAAAGAGTGGTTCGAGCAGGCTGAGGCATTTTCCGCATACTGCGTCGGAAAGACCCCTGAGGAAGTGCTGGGGATGGCCACGAAAGTCAAGGATGACAATCATCCCGCCGTTCCCGATGTCGCCGACCTGGCAACCTCTGTGACCATGGATGTCAGTGATTTTCTTGAAGCCCTTGGGAAAGCCGCTGCCAACGCCAAATAGTCTTTCCAAACAGGTTAATTGGAACCGCCGTGCACACAGCGGTTCTTTTTTGTTATTTCCTTAGAGTGTATACGCTCAACAGGATGACTAATATGATAGTTCAGCCTGGCAGGCTGAAGAAGGAGCAGCCACAGCAATCGCCTGGTAAAAGCAGCGATGCGAAGGCGCAGCAAGCCTTATCTCATCGAATCATATTGGATTTAGCATCATGTAACCCTGGAAGGGAAATGCTGCTTTGTATGATGCTCCATGGTGCTTTTCAACGGCAGATGCTTGCCCAATGCATCAAAACCTGCGCCATATTCAGCCTTTACAACTCTGACTGTTCCAAATACATAGTATACTGCTCGCGGGTCATCAGGGTCTTTCTTGCCTTGGTTCCTTCGTTGCCTGAGATGATACCTCGCCGGTCCATCTCATCAATGAGGCGCCCTGCCCGCGCATAACCGACCCGTAACACGCGCTGGAGCATGCTGATGGACATCTGGCCCGCTTCCACCGCCATCTCGATAGCCTGGGGCAGCAGTTCATCAAAGCCTTCCTCCCCTCCCCCATCATCATCTCCCGCGCTGCTGCCGGCTGTTTGGTCCTGTTTCTCGATATGCTCCATAATATCCAGGTTATAATCGGCTTTATTGCGGCTTTTAATATATTCAACTGTCTGTTCAACATCCCGGTCGCTCACAAAGCAGCCCTGGACGCGAACCGGCTCCCGGATGTTTCCGCGAAACAGCATGTCACCATATCCCAGAAGCTTCTCTGCCCCCTGGGCATCCAGGATGGTCTTGCTGTCAAAAGGTGAACTGACCCGAAAGGCGATTCGCCCGGGAATATTGGCCTTAATAACGCCTGTGATGATGTTTACGCTGGGGCGCTGGGTGGCCAGGATCAGGCAGATGCCGGCCGCTCTGGCCTTGGCCGTGATGCGCTTGATATGATCCTCTATTATCTTGCCGGAGGTGGTCATCAGATCGGACATCTCATCCACCACCAGCACAATGCGCGGAAGCGGCTCCTCATCCGGTCCCAGCTTCTTATTGTAGGCATCCAGGTTTCTGACGCCAGCCTTCTGCATGGTCTGGTAGCGTTCGTCCATCTCCTGGCACACCCAATCAAGCGCCATGGTGGCTTTCTTGGCGTCAGATATGACCGGCAGCAACAGATGCGGGACATCGTTATAAGGCTGCAGCTCCACAAACTTCGGGTCAATCAGGATCAGCCTTACCTGACGGGGCGAAGCCCTGTAGAGAATGCTGCAGATGATGCTGTTGATGCATACTGATTTTCCGCTGCCGGTGGCGCCTGCAATCAACAGGTGAGGCATGTCCATCAGTTCCGCCAGAATGGGAGCGCCGGTAATATCCTTGCCAAGCGCTACGGTGGTGGGTGAAGAGATTTCCCTCATTCTGGGTGAGTTGAGCACTTCGCTTAAGAAGACAGTGGAAGTGGTATTATTGGAGACCTCAAGTCCCACAAAGGACGTGCCGGGAATGGGGATTTCCGCCCGGATATCCCCCTTGGCCTTCAGCTCAATGGTGAGGTTATCCATGACACTTCTGAGCTTGCTGACATTAACGCCTTCTGCCAGGCGAATCGCGAAACGTGTCACAGTCGGCCCGTGGGTGATATGGTGCAGCTGGGCCGGGATGGAGAAACTGTTGAGCGTCTCAATGAGCCGATTGGCCTTGGCCTGGTCCTCCTCTGTGGTATCCGCAACATTTGCCTCCGGCGGCAGGGCCAACAGCCGCATGGGTGGCGCCTGATACTCATCCATGATGAACTTCACTTGCCTGGGCTTTGTTTCCCGCGCTGTGCCATCCAGTTTCCTTTCCTTTTCCGGCAAAGACTGTCGGGTAGGGATTGTCACCCTTTCCCCGCTGGGCTCAACCGCCATACCGGTAAGGACAGGCTGTGGATCATTTCTTGTTTTTGGGGCGGGAGCCGGGGCAGGCTGTGCCTCTGCTTCCTTAACAATTTGCGGCGGAGTTGCAAGCGGTGCCTCAACCAGGCGTGTTGCCTCCGCTTCCGGTTCCGTAATAGAAGTTTCAATGGGCAATACTGTTTCCGGCTTGACGCCTGTTACAGGAGCCCCCGGTTTTGCATGAAGCGCGCTGGCTCCCGTAGCCGGGCGAACGGCCGGCTCCTGACTAATCCAGAGGTCTGCAGGAGGCTGTGCAATAAAATCATTGGCATCCGCACCATCATCATATTGCGGAGCATCCTGTGCCTGATAGGATGCGGCTGGCCAATCGGCGAATACAGCTGTCTCCGGAACATCCGCAGACAGTGCCGCATTGTCGGCCTCAGGTTCAATGCCCGTTGGTACGGAGTCAAAATGATACGGCTCCCTGGGTATTTGAAAAGCGGGTTCGGATACGACAGAGGGTCCCTGTTGTGTGCTTTTATCGTCAGCCTTGGACTGGCGCTGGGCAGCCCTGTATGCCAAACGTTGGGCAAATGCCACCGGGTTTGTGCGTAAAAGGAGGAATAACAGCCCAATGACCGCAATGATCAGGAGTGTCACGGCCCCACCCCGCCCCAGGGCAGACCAGAAAGGGAAAGCCAGGAGCATCCCCAATGCGCCGCCTCCCGGGATTAGCGCTGCACCCGCGAAGTGCCCGTTGTACTGCAGATAAGCGGTGGCGATGTAATCCCCCATACTGTCAGGATTTGCGCTGCGGCGGTAATTGAGGTTGATGTTGCGCACATAATCCATCAGGTCCCGATAACCGTCGACACCTGTGAGCAGCGTAATCAGCGCTGCAACACATGCCAGCAGGATGCTGGCAACCACAAAGGGATAGAAACTCACATACCGCTTGGATGAAACGCAGGCAGCGCTGCCCCAGGCCATAGCCATCACCGGTACTGCCCAATGGAGGCTGCCGCCCAGCCCGAACGCAGCGTTCTTGAATACCTGAAGGGAAGCAGCGGAAGTCTGAAGGATCAGGCCCAGCAGGGTGAGAAAACCAAATAATAGCATCAAGCATCCCAATACCAGCAGCACCGGCCCTCCACGGTCCGTTGATTGGATGGTCTGTTTGGATTTTTTCTTTGTGACAGACAAGCTTACTCCGCCTTTTCCCGGTCAAGCCATATAGCACTCAGTATATTGTTATTATCCGTAAAAAACTGGATTACGGCGTCCGGGTACTGATAAGCCATCATTGTACCTTCAGGAACGCCGTAAAATTCGGCAGCTTCCTGGCTTAATGGGAAGTTGCCCGCAGGTTCTCCCATGACACTGATCATTTCTTCAATGGAGGTGTGGCCCGTAAGCAGCCCAAATAGGTTCAGGCGTCTGCTGAGAAGCCCGGTGACTTTCCGTCCGTCCCTTGAAATTAACACCGTACCGCGAAAACGGTCGTCTTCCAGCTGATACTTCTCTCCTGTCACAAAAACCTCCGGATCATGCAACAATGGGTACATCTCAAGCATATGTCCCAAATCATCACCCAGAGCAATCGGGAAGCCGGGAAGGATTCCCGATTGAGCCGCGGCATCAATCAGGTTCTTGCTTTCACCCGTAATATTCAGGCCTTTTAGCAGATCAAGGCCCGCCAACAGGCCATCCTCTGCCAACCGAAGCAGACCCTCCAGCTCATGATATTGAAAATGAACAAACGCGCTCTTTCCCGACAGCCACACCATGCTGTTCTCCGGGTAGAAGAAACTGATACCGCTTTCTGTCAACAGAAAGCGTTCAAGCGGGAAAGGAAAAAGGTTTCCTGTGTCGAGATAGTTTGACAATTCCCCGGCCAGCTGATCTTCCAGTTTTTCTTCAATATCAGCCCGGGCCATCTTACAGTCCAAAAACAAATTTTCACAGCGCACAAGCTGCCCGGTTGAAAGGCTGAACACCAAGGGTGTGTAGCGGTGTGACGGCGGGCCAAAGCCTAGATTTCCCTGGGCCTCAATCAAAACCGAGAAGAGGCCTTGTCCCTGTGATGACGGCAGGAATAACGCTGTTGAGGAAACGCGGAGGTTTCCGGGCATAGCTGATGAGAATGTGGCCAGGGCATCCAGATAACCCTGTACACCGCCCAGATCCATAACAGCCTGATTGATGCTGTCCTGCACAAAAGCATTGGCGAACTCAATCAGCCTGGGATAAATAACCTGCCCCCCGGGGGCTTCTTCGCTTACCATCCTGACGGCACCCTCCTCAGGTTCCAGTGCCATGATGGGTACCGACACGAATATGAGTGAAATCATACAAAACAAGAGGACGGCGCGGTGTAGAATGGACGTATACATGCTGATCCTCCTTAAAACAAATGGAATTTCTTACTCCCATTCTATCCGAAAGAAGGAAATGTTGCAAGATTGCAACATCTGTTCACCAAACGGTTATGATTCGCCCAGTTTATAGCCTGGCTTATCCACCTCTCCGGTCTGCCGGCCAAAATTAACCTTGTTTTTCTTCAGGTAACGAGCGTACAGGTCTTCGGCATCCATGCCTGCATTCAAACAAAGACTTATGAAAAAGTGAAGTATATCCACCAGTTCCTCCTTCAGCGCGTCTTCATTTACAGGGCGTGCATTCTTCCACCATTTGTAGTTGGTCTCCTCCAGCATTTCTGCCAGTTCGCACATCAGCGCAAGAGTATGCCTCTGCATCCACTCTTCGGGGCGGATATGGCCCAGTTGCCTCTCCTTGATGACACTGTCATTGAAAGCCTTTTGCAAATCAAATATTTCTACAAGCTTGTCCATTTTTCCCCTCATAGATCAATAGCCTCTGTGCCTTTCCCCACCAATGCCAGTGCGCTTGGATGCGCCAAAACCCTCCTTGCCAAGGCGTTCACATCATCCAGCCGCACCCGGTCCAGCCGCTTCAGAATCTCCCTGGCGGTCATGATTTCGCCCATGGTTAGCAAGTGATTGCCAAAATGGGCCATCCGCTGGTACGCGCTCTCCTGAGACAGGACATATTGCGTCCTTATCTGCGCCATGGTGCGTACAAATTCATCCTCGGAGAATCCACTGTTAAGAATGCTGTCTGTTTCTTCAGTGATTCCAAGGAGTACCTTTTTGATGTTCTTGGGGGAAGCCGCCGCATAAATGGTAAAGTCCCCGCAGTCCGGATAAGATGACGAACTTGCGTAAATGCTGTACACCAGGCCCTTATTTTCCCGCAGATGCTGAAATAACCGGGATGAGACACCCCCGCCCAGCATGCCGCTTATGGCAAGCAAGGCAAATCGGCTCTCTTCTTTGTGATTTACCCCTGGGAATGCCAAACAAAGGTGCGTCTGCTCGGTATCTTTCTCCATCCGCAGAGACTCAGCGCATGGTAAAAACGCGTTTTTGGGAAAAGGGGCTTCTTGTCCTTCACTGTCCCATGCGGAGAAAGCCGCTTCCAGCTGCTCAAGCAGCTGCTGGGGCTCGAAGCGGCCCACCACTGAAACCACGATGTTGCGCGGATGGTAGAACCGCTTGCGGTAGCCCATCAGGCTCTGTTTTTGATAGGCAGCAATGGCCTCCTTGTCACCCAAGATGGTGCCGGAGAGCGTCTGTCCGCGGTAGATTCCCTGATGGAGCAGGTTATGGACCAGGTCCTCCGGCGAATCCTCTTCCATCGCAATCTCCTCAAGAATAACATTTCGCTCCTTGCCAACATCCCGGCCATCAATCAGGGGGTTTACGACCAGGTCGCTCAGCAGATCAATGGCCTGGCCCAGCTCTCGGTCCACGGTTTTCGCGTAGTAACAGGTATAGGTTTTCCCCGTAGCAGCATTCAGATTACCGCCCAACAGGTCAATGTCGTCTGCCAGTGTCCGTGCGCTCCTTTTTGCCGTCCCCTTGAAGGCCATATGCTCCAAAAAATGGGAAAGCCCGAACTCCCCATCGCCTTCCATGATAGACCCGGCTTTCACCCAAACGCCAATGGAGGCGCTGCGCAGGTAGGGCAAGCGCTCATATACAATCCGCAGGCCATTGTTCAGTGTATGTATCTGATGCATATCATTCTCCACACTTTGTATCAAGCCATTCCTAAATATTAGTGAAGGGGAGGAAGCTTTTGAAAAACCTCCTCCCCAAATCAACAGGTTTTTATCCCGGAAATCATCTTACTCGCCGCGGCGTGGGGGGCGGCCATCCCTGCGCGGCGGGCGATTGGCCTGGTCATTGGGGCCGCGGCTGAAGCTGCGGGCCTTGTATTCGATGTCGTTACGAACAAGGTTCACACGGCCCTGGGTATCAATTTCCGCCACCTTCACCTCCACAGCATCTCCGATATTCAGCACATCCTCCACTTTCTCCACCCGCTCATTGGCCAGTTTGGATATGTGAAGCAACCCGTCCTTGCCGGGAAGCAGTTCAATGAAAGCGCCCATATTGCTCAGGATACGCACCACCTTGCCATCATACACTTCGCCCACTTCCACGTCCTTGGCAATGCCTTCGATGATGCGCCGCGCTTTCGCAGCAGCCTCGTCATCCGGTGTTGCGATGGCGACCCGGCCATCATCTTCGATATCGATCTTGACCCCTGTATCCGCAATGATTTTGTTGATCATCTTGCCACCCGGTCCAATCACTTCACGGATTTTGTCCGGATTGATCATGAAAGTGACGATTTTGGGCGCGTATTTGTTCAAATGTTTTCTTGGCTGATCAATAACTTCCAGCATTTTGCCCAGAATGTGAAGCCGGCCTTGAAGGGCCTGCTCCAGGGCCCGCTTGAGGATAGCTTTATCGATGCCCTTAATTTTGATGTCCATCTGAATGGCGGTGATGCCATTCATGGTCCCGGCGACCTTGAAATCCATGTCCCCCAGAAAATCCTCCAGGCCCTGGATGTCGGTGAGGACGGCCACCTTGTCAGACACATCGTCTTTGATGAGTCCCATGGCTACGCCCGCAACCGGTGCTTTGATTTGAACGCCCGCGTCCATCAGGGACAGGGTGCTTCCGCACACTGAAGCCATGGAGGAGGAGCCGTTGCTGGAGAGAACTTCGCTCACCAGGCGGAGGGCGTAAGGGAAATCTACCTCATTGGGAATTACAGGCTCAAGCGCCCGTTCCGCCAAGGCGCCATGCCCGATTTCCCGGCGGCCGGGGGAACGCATCCTTCCGGCTTCCCCTGTGGCGTAGGGCGGCATATTGTACTGGTGGATGTAACGTTTGGAATCCTCGTTGGACAAGCCGTCCAGCGTCTGCGCATCCCTGAGCGAACTAAGGGTCGTCACGGTGAGCGCTTGCGTCTGTCCCCGGGTAAAGACTGCACTGCCATGGGTGCGCGGAAGGATACCGACTTCGCACCAGATAGGGCGCACCTGGTCTTCTCCCCTGCCGTCAGGCCGGATACCCTGGTCAAGGATTTTCCGGCGCATTACTTTTTTGTTCAGCTGATAAAGCGCTTCGCTTATCTCGTTTTCACGGCCCTGGAACTCCTGCGCCAAATACGAGAGCACTTCTTCCTTGACCTTTTCCTCACGCTCGTGGCGCTCGGAGCGCTCAAAGCTCTCAAAACTCCATTGCACCTTGTCAAGGGCGTAGGCATTTACTTTTTCGGTGATATCCTCTCCCGTGGTCACCAAGGGGAAGACGCGCTTTTCTTTTCCAATCTCAGCAACAATTTTCTCCTGGAACGCCACCAGCTCTTTAATCGCCTCATGGGCAAACAAAATGGCATCCAGCATCACCTCTTCAGAGACCTCATTAGCGCCTGCTTCCACCATCATAATGGCGTCCTTGGTGCCCGAAACCACCAGGTGCAGGTCGCTCACCGTACGCTGAGCTTCATCAGGATTGAGGACCAGCTGCCCGTCTACCCGGCCCACCAGCACGGAGCCTGTGGGACCCGCCCACGGGATCTCACTCACGGCCAAAGCTATCGAGGAGCCCAGCATCGCAGGGATATCGGGCGGGTTGTTGGTGTCAACAGAAAGCACAGTCGCCACGACCTGTACATCATTGCGCATTCCCTTTTCAAACAGGGGGCGCAGCGGGCGGTCAATCAGCCGGCAGGTGAGAACCGCCTTCTCCGTGGGGCGGCCTTCACGGCGGATGAACCCGCCTGGAAAGCGGCCCACCGAGTAAAGCTTTTCCTCAAAATCAACGCTCAGCGGGAAAAAATCAATGCCATCCCTCGCTTTATCAGACACTGTTGCGCTAACCAGAAGCACCGTATCGCCGTAGCGGACAAGTGCAGAGCCCGACGCTTGCTCAGCATACCTGCCAAATTCAAACGACAGCGGCCTTCCCGCAAAGTCCATGGTATAGGTTTTGTGATCCATTCTCTCTCCTTTTCCTTCAACGGGCACGGTTTGGATTATTATTCGCGCCCTACATAAAAAGCCGAAACCCGCGTTGGGCAGGTTCCGACTGGTTTGGTCCCTTACTTCCTTAGCTCAAGCGCGGCGATCAATTCCCGGTAACGCTCAATGTCTGTCCTTTTCAGGTAGTCCAGCAAGCCCCTTCTCTGGCCAACCATCAATAGCAGGCCCCGGCGGCTGTGGTGGTCCTTCTTGTTGATTTTCAAATGCTCGTTCAGGTGGTTGATGCGGTGGGTCAAAAGGGCAACCTGAACTTCGGGGGATCCGGTGTCGCCCTCGTGGCGGGCATACTGTGTCATAATCCTGGTTTTGGTTTCCTTATCCATGGTGTTTCTCCTTTTGGGGCGTGGCCTTCCCCTTATAATCGCCGCATCCCCAGCATCGCGTTGGAGTATCGCTGACCCGAGGGCACGGTTATGCCACCGTGTAATAATACCACATATCGGCAAAGTCTGTAAACATCACCCGAATCTAAATCGGTACGTTGAATGTATCCCACAGTGAAAGGTCACCGGTATCGTAGCCCATCATGAACCAGCGCTCCCGCTGGGCACTTGTGCCGTGGTTGAAACTATCAGGGTTCACATAGCCTTGGGTTTGACGCTGGATGTGGTCATCCCCCACCGAGGCGGCAGCGCTGAGCGCCTCTTCAAGGTCCCCCGGATCAAGGTAACCGCGCTGAGCCATATACCGGGCTACAACCCCCGCGAGATAGTCAGCTTGCAGCTCAAAACGAACGCTGTACCGGTTAAACGCCTCTTGGGTAAGCCTGCCGTCAGCAACCTGGGAGCGCAGCCTGTCCAGCTGCCCGGTCACACCCATGAGCGTCTGCACATGATGGCCCGCCTCGTGGGCGATGACATACGCCATGCCGAAATCCCCGCGCTGGGCGCCAAAGCGATCAATCAGGGTGTCGTAAAAGCTGAGGTCCAGGTAGATTGAATGGTCCGCCGGGCAGTAAAACGGACCAACGCCAGAATCAGCCAAGCCGCAGCCTGATTGAACCACACCGGAATAGAGGGTCAATTCCGGTTCAATGTAGTTTATGCTTTCTCGGGAAAGAATCGTGTTCCAGGTATCCTCGATGTCCGCCAGAACCACGCTCGCATAGTCGAACAGCTGCTGTTCCCGTTGGGTTGCCTGGTACTCAATTTGCCGGTTTCCCGGGGGCAAAATGGCTTCCTGCGTGCCAAGATCCCCAATCAACGCACCGGGGTTGCCGGTTAACAGGAATACCACCAGCGCGATTACCAGGCCTAATCCGCCGCCGGCAGCGACTTTCCGCCCTCCGGTAGCACTTGGTCTCCGGGCATCAGTAACATTGCTGCTTTTCCTTCTACCCTGCCATTTCATAGTTGACCTCACATAAGTTGCTTTTAAAGGGTTACGGACAACAGTATACCCCTGAATGCCGGACCATAATACCCTTTCTCGCTTTCGTCCCCAATCATGGCAATCGGCACAGGATCCTTCCTGTAGCAGGCCGCGTCCCGATTTCTTGTGCCCTGTTACTCCCCTATGCTATAATCGGCCCGGGTCCCCCGCAGCCGGCCATATGGCGCCGGCTGCAATCCTGCAAGGAGTGAACATGGCGCAGCAGTATACATCCGAAAATATTCAGGTTCTGGAAGAGCTGGACGCGGTCCGGCTCCGCCCCGGCATGTACATTGGTTCCACCGGGCCCAGGGGCCTGCATCACCTGCTTTGGGAGATTGTGGATAATGCCATTGACGAAGCGGCTAATGGGTTTGCCGATGAAATCATCGTGACCCTCCACCCGGATGGTTCCGCAAGCGTATGGGACAATGGGCGGGGCTTGCCCACGGACCCACATCCCACACTGAAGATCCCCGGCCTGGAGGTCATTTTCACCAGGCTTCACGCGGGCGGCAAATTTGACCATAAAAACTATAACTACTCAGGCGGCCTTCATGGTGTGGGCGCATCTGTGGTAAACGCGCTGAGCACCTGGGTGACGGTGGACAGCTTCCGGGACTGGAGCCACCATCGCATGCGTTTTGAAACCATTGCTGATAAGAAAACCGGAAAGGCACTGCCCGGAAGGCCAACCGCTCCCATGGAACGCGTCGGAAATACCCGAAAGCGCGGCACCCTGGTGCGTTTTTTACCGGACAGCGCCATTTTTGAGGAAATCGCGTTTAATGGTGAGTTGGTGGCCAGGCGCCTGCGCGAACTAGCATACCTGAACAGAGGGTTGAAAATTAGCTTTTTGGACGACCGGGCAAGATCGGCCGCCTCCGAACCCCGTGTGTTCCAGTACTCCGGAGGAATCGTGGACTACGTGGGTTTCCTCAACACCGACAAGACCACCTTGCATGACAATGTGATCTATCTGGAAGGGGTTCGGGATCAAATGATGGTGAGCTGTGCGATTCAGTTTTCCGATGCTTACAGCGAATCCCTTTTCTCTTATGTCAACAATATTCCTACCGGAGAAGGCGGCAGCCATGAAGTGGGCTTCCGCACCGCTTTGACCAAATCCCTGAACGATTATGCCCGGCGCATTGGTGCTTTGAAGGAAAAGGACAACAACCTGGCAGGTGAGGACTACCGCGAGGGTATGACGGCGGTACTCAGCGTAAAAATGCCCAACCCTCAGTTTGAAGGGCAGACCAAAGGCCGCCTGGGCAATACCGAAGCACGGGCGATGGTTGAAGCTGTGGTCCTGCAAAGGCTAACCGAGTATTTGGAAGACCTGCGCAATGCCGCTACGGCCCAAACGATTATCGAGAAATCCATCAAATCCGCGAAGGTCCGCGAAGCTGCCCGTAAAGCCCGGGATGTGGCACGGGCAAAAAGCGAGCTGGAAGCGGCTCCCCTGGTTGGCAAGCTCTCCAGCTGCACAGGGCGAAACGCAAGGGAAAATGAACTGTTTATTGTTGAAGGAGACAGCGCTGGCGGCAGCGCCAAACAGGGGCGTGACCGCCGGTTCCAGGCGATCCTTCCCCTTCGGGGCAAACCTCTGAATGTTGAAAAAAAACGCATAGACCAGGTACTTGCAAACCTGGAGTTCCGGTCCATTATCACAGCCCTGGGCACAGGCATTGATCAGGACTTTAACCTGTCACAGCTCAAGTATGACAAAGTCATCATCCTGTCCGATGCCGACCAGGACGGCGCTCACATTCGAGCCATTCTGCTTACCTTTTTTTTCCGCTATATGCGGGAGTTGGTGGCCGGAGGCCATGTCTACATTGGCATGCCGCCGTTGTACCTGCTGAAAACTGCAGGCAAGGAATCCTATGCCTACAACGACAGGGAACTGCAAAGGGTCCTCCCAAAGGGAAAAAACTACACACTGCAGCGTTACAAGGGCTTGGGTGAGATGAACCCGGAACAACTGTGGCAAACCACCATGAACCCGGCGAACCGAAAGCTGATGCAGGTAACCATTGAGGATGGCGCGGAGGCTGACCGGCTCATTACCATCCTCATGGGGGATAAGGTTGATCCCCGCAGGGATTACATCATCAGCCATGCCGATTTCAACAAGACGGACCTGTTTGAAGAAATTCAGGCCTGAGGAACAGATGGATGGCTAACAAAGATAAAAAAGGAATCGTGGAACGTTTGGATGAGATCATCCAGACTCCCCTTGAAGATGTCATGAAGAGGAGCATGATGCCCTATGCGGAGCATGTCATCCTCGAGCGCGCGCTGCCCAGGGTGGAGGATGGGCTCAAGCCCGTCCAGAGGCGCATTCTCTTTTCCATGCATGAGCTTGGGCTGACCCCTGATAAACCCCATCGCAAGTGTGCCCGTATCGTCGGAGACTGCCTGGGCAAATACCACCCTCATGGGGAGAGTTCCGTATATGACGCCCTGGTGCGCATGGGGCAGGATTTTTCAATGCGGGGTATGTTGGTGGACGGGCATGGCAACTTTGGCTCCATAGATGGTGACACGGCCGCCGCCATGCGCTATACCGAAGCCCGTATGGCCCCTCTGGCGATAGAAATGCTCAGGGACATTCAAAAGGAGACGGTCCACTTTCACCTGAATTTCGATGACACCATGAAGGAGCCGGAACTTCTTCCTGCGCGTTTCCCCAATATGCTGGTAAACGGCGCCACAGGTATCGCAGTAGGCCTTGCCACCAATATTCCGCCCCATAATCTCAGGGAAGTGGTGCTTGCTGCGATTCAGTTGATGGACAATCCCGGCACGGGGCTTGATCAACTGATGCAAATCATCCCGGCGCCGGACTTCCCCACAGGAGGTAGGTTGCTTGATACGCCTGAAATCAGGGAAGCTTTCCTGACTGGACGCGGTAAAATCCAACTGCGCGCCCGCGTCCACATTGAACAGGGCAAGGCGGGCAGGCATCTCCTGTGCATAACCGAGGTGCCTTACCAGGTGAACAAAGCGCAATTATTGGAGCGGATACTGGCGCTGTCTGAGGCCAGAAAAGCCGCCCTTGGCTGCATCTACGACATCCGTGATGAATCAGACCGCAGCGGTATGCGGGCGGTGGTGGAAATCAAAAAAGATGCCGACCCCGAAGCTGTTCTGGCCTACCTGTTCCGATACAGCGACTTGCAGGTCACAGTGGGAGTGAACATGGTGGCTATCGCCGGTGGCAAGCCCGTACAGCTTGGGCTGATCCAGGCCCTGGAATACTATATCGCCCATCAGCGGGATGTGGTAACGCGGCGAAGTGCGTATGAACTGGACCAGGCAGAGCACAGGGCGCACATCCTTGAGGGGCTTATTATCGCCGTTGACAATCTGGATGAGGTCATCAGGCTTATCCGCCAGTCCCAAAGCGTCAGACAGGCCAAGGAAGGGCTGATGACGCGTTTTAACCTGAGCGATGTTCAGGCTCAGGCCATCCTGGACCTCCGTTTGCAACGGCTGACCGGCCTGGAAATCCTCACCCTCCGCAAGGAATATGCAGCGGTGGAGAAGCTGGTGAAAAGGCTTCGCGCCATCCTGGGCAGTGAGCGCCTGCTCCTGAGGCTCATAAAAGAAGAACTTCAGGAAATCGCTGATAAATACGGCGATAAGCGGCGCACAGAAATCCTGAAGGTGAATGACCAGGCAGAAGATATGGTATTTCCTCTTGATATCCCCGTTCCCGAGGAAACGGTGGTCATCCTGACCCGTGGCGGTCAACTGCGCAGGCTGTCTCCCAGGATGTACGAAAAAATGGAACTGCCGGAGTCAAGCTCTGACATGCCCAGGTATATTTTTCAAACAATGTCGGACCACACCCTGCTGTTTTTTACACAGTTTGGCAATTGTTACCAGTTGCCCGTCAGCCAGCTGGAAGAGCAGGCCAGGCCGCGGGAGCGTGCCACCCTTCTTGCCGGGGTGCTCAGTGGGCTTGAAGAAGGTGAAGAATGCGTATCGCTCATCGATGTGGGCGGGGCCGTATCTCAGAACGCTGCGGATCTGTTCTTTTTCACCAGGCTGGGGATGGTAAAGCGTTCCCTGGCTGAAGACTATCAGGTGCGCCGGGGTAAGTATGCCGCGATCAAACTGGGAAAGGGAGACGCCCTGGCGCATGTCTGCCAGCCGCTCTCCCAGGATGACCTGTTCTGCCTGACGCGCCAGGGAATGCTCATCCGTTTTTCCCAGGAGGATGTTCCGGTAATGGGACGGGTGACAGGCGGCGTGCGGGGCATCAAACTGAACCCGAAGGATCATCTTAGGTGGGCCGGTGGCATTGGGGACGATGGCGACCTGATTCTGGCCAGTGAGCGCGGGTTTATGAAGCGCGTTCCGGGCAGCATGGTAGACTGCCAAAAACGCGCGGGCAAGGGGGTGCACAGTTTCTATTTTTACAAAAACGGCAGCAACGGCACTTATGTTTCAGCGGCGGCCTTTGTCCGGGTGCCGCGCAGCTTCACGGTGGAAACCACACAGGGACAAATGGTGCCTGTCAACAGTGAGGAAATTATACGCCAGACCCTGACTGAACGCGGAAAACCATATATCATGGCCATCATGGACGATGTGGTGAGTGATATCATCCTCTAAGGGCGTTTCCTTGACACCCCCTTTGAGGGCAAGTAGAATGATTTGACAGGCAACAACAGGAAAGGCGTGGAAATGAACGGCATCAGGGTATTGGCGAACCACAGGCGTGCTCTTTTGCTGTTGGCGATCCTGACAGCACTGGTGTTTTTGTTGTCTGCCATGCCCCTGGCGCCCATGTACTACATATTCTTTGGCCTCGTCATTTTTCCGTTGGCCGGGATGGGGCTGGCCGCAGTCGGAGGATGGCTTGCCCTGCTCCTGGGCGGAGCTGTTGTGGCCTGGAGCGCTGCGAGGCTGTTTGGCATGCCAGGGCTGATGGTGCTGACCTATATGCTGCCAGCCTCCACCGCACTCCTGGTCAGCATTGAAATGAGGCTGCCCTACCTGAAAGCCGGCCTTGTGGTGCTGGCGGCCTATGTGCTGGGCGTGCTGGCGCTCTACTTCCTGCTGCAGCAGGCTGCTGGGGGCAGCATCTTCCCCTATGCCTCCCAGGAGGCAATCAAGGCACTAAAGCATCTGCCGCAGCGCGATATTTTCCTGTATAACCTCTGGAAAGGCGGCTTGATTGCCCATGGCCAGCCAAGCGGCACACAGGTATTTATCGAAAACGGGAACGGCTGGACCTTTACCCCGCAAGTGCTGGAGGAATTCTATAAGCAACTGGCGTACCGGATTGATACGCTTCTACAATCGCTTTTTCATGCGATGCTCACCAGCTTTGGGATCTACATGGCGGCCATTGGCAGTTACGCGTCGCTTCGCCTCGGAAAAACCGCCCAGCCCGACAGCTGCCCTGATTTGGGTATGCCCAATTTTGAAAACTGGTTTATTCCCAGGGCAATCGGCAGGAAGCTCTGGGGGCTGGCGGCGGGTTATCTGCTGATGGTGCTGGTAAACTCGCTGGTGATTCAGCTGGCTGGCTCGCTGATGTTCAATGTCTTCTATGCCGTATATGCCATACAGGGCCTGGCCGTCATCGACCACCGATTAAGCCGCACACGCATAAATCGATGGCCAAGAAGGACTCTGCTCATATTTCTTTTTATGATTTTGCAGCCTTTGCTCGTATTTTTCGGCATTTTGGATCAGGCAAGGGACACCAGGGGTTTACGCAGGCACAGTCAGAAAATTGAAAAGCTTTAAGGAGGTTTCATCCATGCAGGTGATTTTACTTCAAAACATTCCGGGCACTGGCAAGAAAGGTGATATTGTCAACGTATCCGATGGCTATGCGCGCAACTATTTGTTCCCGCGCAAGTGGGCCACTCAGGCGACTGCAGGCGCTGTAAAGGAAGTTGAGCGCCGGCATGAAAGGGAGCGCGCAGAGGAGTCAGCGCGCGTTCAGGAAGCTGAGGAGCTCGCGCGGCAGATTCAGGGGAAAATCATTGAAATCAAGGCCAAAAGCGGCGAGAAAGGCCGGCTGTACGGCAGCGTTACCGCACAGGAGGTTGCTGACGCGCTCAACTTGCAGCACAAGGTAACGGTGGACAAACGAAAGATTGACCTGGCAGAGCCCATCCGCAGCCTGGGAAGGGTCCAGGCTACCATCTCGCTGTATGCCGGTGTAAAAGCTACCATGACCATCAGCGTTCTTCCGCTGGAATAATGGACGCGGATAAGGCAAGGATAATGGCAGGCTTGGGAGAGGACCAGCTGCGCATTCCACCCCAGAGTCTGGAGGCGGAACAGTCTGTTTTGGGCGCGGCGCTACAGGAAGTGGCGGCGCTGACGCTTGTGATGGAAGCACTTTCTGCGGATGATTTCTATTACCCGCAACACGCATTGCTCTTTCGCGCCATGCAGTCACTCTTTGGGCAGGCGCGGGCGGTGGACTTGGTCACGATGGACGCGGAACTTAAACGAAGCGGTTCCCTGGCTGGTATTGGGGGGCCAGAATATCTGATTGAGCTCATGCGCGCTGTGCCCACCACCGCCCATCTCAAGCATTACCTGGATATTGTACTCGAGAAAGCAACACTCCGGAAATTGATCAGCGCCGCATCCGATATCACCGGAGTTTGTTTTGAAGAGAAACTCACCCTGGAGGAGACTCTTCTCTTTGCCGAAAAAGAGATTTTTGACATTGTCATGAAGCGCACAGGCACCCAGCAGCTCACTCCCATCCGGGAAGTGATCAAGGCTACGCTCGCGCAGATTGAGGAACTGGTTCGCAATAAAGGCAGGATTTCCGGCGTGCCAACAGGCTTCGCCCTCCTGGACAGGCTGTTGACCGGGCTGCACGCTGGCGAGTTGGTATTGGTGGGCGCCCGCCCCAGCATGGGCAAGACCAGCTTTGCCATGAACATCGCCGCATACGCTGCCCACCATGGCAAATCCGTGGCCGTATTCAGCCTCGAGATGCCTAAGGAGCAGCTTGCCATGCGCATGCTTTGCGGTGATGCGCGGGTCAATATGCAGCGCATCCGTTCCGGCGCCCTCACCGACAAGGACTGGGAACGCCTGGCCGCAGCCCTCTCCCCGCTTTCGGAAACCAGGATGTACCTGGACGACAGTGCCTCCCTCACCCCCGCGCAATTGCGCAGCCGTTGCCGCCGCCTGATGATGGAGCGGGGACTAGACCTGATTGTGCTGGACTATATGCAATTAATGACGGCCGATGGGCGAGTGGAAAACCGGCAGCTGGAAGTAAGCGAGATATCCCGCAAACTCAAGGGTATCGCCCTTGAACTGAAAGTGCCGCTGTTGGCCTGCGCCCAGCTTTCCCGCGCCAATGTAAAAAGGACCGGCAGTCTAAGGCCGGTGCTTAGTGACCTGAGGGATTCAGGTTCCATTGAGCAGGACGCTGACGTGGTCATGTTCCTGCACCGCCCCTATTACTACAACAAGGAGGAGGAAGTGGATCCCAGCGAAGCTGAGGTAATCGTAGCAAAACAAAGAAATGGTCCCCTGGACATTATTCGCCTTAACTGGAATGAGGACTTCACCCTTTTTGAGAACCGCTATGACCAAGCAACAGGAGATCGAGAATGAACCAAACCGCCGTTAACAAATTTTCCAAGGATGAACGTTTCGAGGGTTATTTGCTTGTCAGAAACGCCGAAAAACGTTTGAACAAAAACAACGAGCCATATCTTGATATCACGCTGGCTGATAACACGGGTGACATCAATGCAAAAGTCTGGAACTGCGATGATGAAC
The DNA here is from genome assembly GCA_012522875.1 of Clostridiales bacterium. Lineage (GTDB taxonomy): Bacteria > Bacillota > Clostridia > Christensenellales > Aristaeellaceae > UBA6115. The sequence continues at coordinate 19,251 of JAAYJP010000097.1, forward strand.
CGCCCGCATCCGGCACCGTTTTAAAGGTGCGGGGTTCGGTAACGGAATACAACAAACGCCTGCAGTTCAAAATCGAGCGATATCGCATGGCCGAATCGCAGGACGAGGTGGATCTCTCTGCCCTGGTGGCCGCCGCGCCGCGCGCGTCCGATGAGATGTTTAACGAAATACTGGCCGTTATTGAGGGGATGCAGAATCCTGTAGTGAAAGCAATTACCGGAGAAATGGTACGGCGCGCGGGAGATAAGCTTCACTATTACCCAGCTGCCCAAAGCATGCACCACGCAGAACGCAGCGGCCTGCTCCATCATCTGACAGATATGATCAGGGTGGCCCAGGCCATCCTGCCCTGCTATCCTTTTCTGGACGGTGATCTGCTTTTGGCGGGCATCGTGCTTCATGACCTGGGCAAACTGACCGAAATGTTATCAGACACCCTGGGCAATGTAAGCGAATACTCCAAAGAGGGGCTGTTGTTGGGGCATCTGGTAACCGGCGTGGCCGAAGTCCGGGATGCCGCCAAAGCACTTGGATACCCACCGGATGAGGAATACGCGCTTTTGCTTGAACACATGATCATCAGCCACCACGGCCTTCCCGAATATGGCAGCCCCCGTAAACCGCAATTCCCTGAAGCGGAGGTTTTAAGCCAGCTGGACGATCTGGATGCCAAGCTTAACGAAATGCAGGCAGCGCTGAAGCGCACCCGTCCAGGCGAATTCAGCGATCGCGTCTTCGCCCTGGACCGGCGGGTTTACCATCCCCGCTATTTGGATGAGGAGGATGCATTTTCAGACCTGGAGGAGCTGAACACGGGCCTTTATGAGGGGGAAAGCGGCCTTGACCCGGACAGCGCCTATCAGGGACTTTTGTAACAAATTGCCTGCGTGGCCCCTACCGCTTGACGAAGGCTTGCATAATTGTTACAATATTCTTACGCAGATGCAATGATTCCAACGGACGGAGGATATGTCACATGAATAAACGGTTGTTGGCCATCGTCATCATCCTGGCCGCGCTGGCGTTAACCGCCTGCCAACCCGCGGGCGACACCCCTGCTGCGGACACCGCCACACCAACGCCTACAGCGGTTTCACAGCCCAACCCCATGGATTTGCCCACTGATCCCCCAGTGATTGAAGGCGTTCCAGAGGGGTATGACCCGGCCAGCGAGGAGGACGCAGGGCTCATCACGGCGGAAACCCAGGTTGACGAACTGGGTATACCACTTTATGCCGGCGCCACACCAATCCCCCTGGACCCCATTGATATGCCCACCCCCACCCCGCGCCAGGCGCTCACTTTTACCTATACCCCCTATACGGCAACCAACCTGGGCCTTACCTTTGAATCTGCCGCAGGCTATACTGTTGATGACAGCCAGCCTGACACCTACATCCTCACGGAGCCGCCTGAGCAGATGAAGGATAATGTTTCGGTTCAGTTTGTGCTTCAGTCATCCACTGTCGCGGCCAACTACGCCCTAAACAGCCTCTCCCAGGATGTACGCACCTATGCTGCTGACCTGGGCAAGGTGAACTACAAGGAGTGGCGTCTGTATGACACGGCAGAGCGCACCCTTATGGGCCAGCGCGGATATTACATCAATTACCGGGGTGTGATGCATGATGATACTGTGGTACGCGGGCGTGTGCACATGGCTCTGATGCCCAACAACAGGGTGTTGATGCTCCATTTCGTCTGCCCCGCCAACTTCAACTCCGACTATACAGGAGTATACTCCCACATCAGGGATACGATCAAAGCGCTGTAAATCCATCAAATGAAAAACCGGAGCCAGCGGGGAAATCCTCAATCTGGCTCCGGTTTGTTTTGTTCATTCAGGCAGGATATAATCGTCTGACAGCTGATCGTTGGAAAGAAACGTGGTCTGTTTGTCCCCTGTCGGGATTTCAGGCAAATCCCTCAGGTCACCCAATCCGAAATGGGAAAGGAACTGATCGGTGGTGCCATAGAGGATGGGCTTTCCCAATGTATCCTTGCGCCCCACTTCCCTTACCATGCGCTTGCTCACCAGGGACTGGATGGCATAATCACTCCCCACCCCCCGAACGGCTTCAATTTCCATGCGGGTTACAGGCTGTTTATAGGCAATGATGGACAGCGTTTCCAACGCCGATTGGCTTAGCGACCTGCGCTGGATGGGCTGGAGAACCCGTTCAATGTAAGGCGCGTACTCCGCCTTTGTAGCCAGCTGCGTTTTACCTCCAAAACGTTTGATGGACAGGCCCCTGCCGGTTTCCTGATAACAGGCTTCAAGGTCGCCCAACGCGTGAATGACCGCGTCTTCTGGCAGATCAAGCGCCAGAGCGATCTCATCCGGGGTGATGGCCTCTCCGGACACAAACAAAATGGCCTCAATAATCCCTGCCAACAGCTTATCATTCATGCTCTATCTCTTTTCTGCGGCCAATGTACAGGGTAATATCCTCATAGCTGGTATCTTGCTGCGCCCAGGCCTTCCCCTGTTTCATTAACTCCAGCATCGCCAAAAATACCGTGATTACTTCATCCCTTGAAGCGCGCGGGCTTAAGAGAGCTGAAAATTTAAGCGGTATTTTCCGAGGTTTTTTTAGAATCATCGCCATGCACGCTGACACCGAAAAACGCTCAGCTTCGATCTGTCCACCAGGCTCGGCTTCAAGCCCATCTTCCAGAACACGCCGGCTGACATTGATAAACGCTCTGATTAAACCCTCCAGTGTCAGCCCGGAAATCTCAAATTCTGGCTGCGGCAGCGGAAACTCCTCTGGCAGCTTGCTGAAGGATTTTCCGGCTTCTTCCTCATAAACCTGCATCTCAAGCGAGATTTGCCTAAATCGGGCGTACTCCTCCAACTGCTGGATGAGCTGCGCTTCAGGGGTCTCCTCCTCAAGATTATCCGTTAAGACTGGCAGCATTGCGCGGCTCTTGATTTCGAGCAAGGTGGCCGCCATGTTCACAAAACTGCTGGCCTCGTCCATATCCATTTCCCCTGATTCCCGAACAATTCGAATGTACTGGTCGGTTACTTCGGACACAAATATATCCTGGATATCGATCTTGGCCCGGCCTATCAGGTGTAATAGCAGATCAAGCGGACCTTCAAACCGGCTGAGATGGATATGAACGGCACTCATGCCGGGCCTACAGTGGGAAAATGGACAGAAACAGAGGAAGAATTGCTCCCTGAACAGCGTAAATAGCCTGCGCGATCCAGTTGCCGATGAAGTTGGTGGTGTTAAGCAGGAGAATCAGCGCCATGTGGACGATACGGAACACCTTTCCGCTGATGTTGAGCCTTCCCCTGAAGAAAATGTCATTCGCTACATGGAATCCATCAAGCGGCGGGATGGGCAAAAGGTTGAACAGTCCCATCCCAAGGTTGATCATCGCTAATTGTATCAGGAAACGCTGGACATGCAGAAGCGCTGGTGACTTGATCATGGGGCCAATCGCCTCCGCGAACTCGGGATAAAGCTGCAGCACGAAGCCCTGCTCCTGAAAGCTCAGGAAGAATGATGGGCCAAAATAACTGAGCGCTTCAGGGGTATACAGAAATCTGCCCGCAAACACCGCCAGCAGTGTCGCCAGCAAAAACAACAAAAAGTTCACTGTCACGCCAGCAAGGGAAACCATCATGTCGTTCCAGCGTCGATTACGGAATCGGTTGGGATTGACCGGCACAGGCTTAGCCCAGCCAACACCCAGCAGAAAGAGGCTGATAGTGCCCAGCACATCCAGGTGACGAAGCGGGTTAAGCGACAATCGCCCCATATCCCGGGCGGTGGTATCTCCGCTCTTTAGCGCCGCATAACCATGGGCCAGCTCGTGCATCGTGATGGCAAGCAACACGGCTGGCGTACGGTAGAGCATAAATTGCAGAAAGCCCCATGGATCCGATTGCAGCCAATCCAGCAAATCAGTTATCCCCTTCCCGAATACCTTCTTTTATTCTTTTGACTTGGGCCTCAATCATCTCCCTTGTCACGAAATTAAGCGGGGAAAAACGGCCCTCCAGCGCTTCCTCCAGCTTCTCCAGGGCCTCTTCCTTCTTCCCCTCCTCAAGGTCATAGCGGGAAAGGAAATAGAGGGTATCTATTTGGCTGGGTTTAATCTGGTGGGCCTTTTCAAAATATGGCCGGGCTTTTTCTTTGTCGTTGAGCAGCCGGTAATAGGTCTGCCCCAGGTTGTCCAGAATTACCGGGTCCTCATCATCGTATTCAAGGGCTTCCAGGTTATAGGCAAGGGCCTTTTCACCGTCTCCATGCTCAATATAAAGAAAACCCAGGGATTGGTAGGTAAGCCCACAAGGGGAATCCCGGTGGGAGGCCTCCAGCAGGCGCACGCCCTTGTCCAGGTCCCCGGTTTTCCAGCTGGCAACAGCATAATTCATGAACAGCTGCTGTTTGCGCTCCGGGCTGAGATCAGGTGCTTTCTGCGCCTTAACCAGGATCTCTTTTACTTGATCAAATGCGCCCTCCTCACCTGAACGCAATAGAAGCACCGCAAAGGGCAGCATATAACTGGCCGATATTTCTCCATCCCTATAAAGCTGCTCATAGAGTATCCGTGCTTCGTCGGCCTGCCCCCGCTGGTGTTTCAGCAGTGCTTGGCGAATCTTCAGTTTGTTCATGAGTCCCATGTGTGTGATTGTCAACCTTTCTTTTTAGCCTTAAATACCGATGTTCCAGCGCCGCGTATTCGTCTGCCGCCTGAGCGGACAACTGGCGGCGTTCTGCACAATATAGCATGCCCCGATTGACAATGGCAAGCGCGCGCGACGGCTCCTTCAGCCTGTGCTCATAGATTTTTGCAAGTGCCGTGCAGACATGATAACTCACCGCTTTTTCTCCCAGGACAGTCTCGTAGGCTTTGGCAGCCTCCAGGTTATTCCCGCAGCGCTTATACATGTCCGCCAGGCGGATCTCCGCCAGGATCTTGACATCGCGGTCTGTGCAGGCCCTGAAACACGATGCCGCTTTATCAACCTGCCCATGCTTTTCATACACCTTGCCGATGCTGAAGATATCCATGTGGTGTTTGGCGTCCATCGGATTATCATGCAAGTTCCCCATTAGCAGGAGCAGCCTGGCAAGGGAGAGGATATCCAGTTGGTTGTGGCTGAGGACATCATCCATTAATCCTTCATCCCGGCTTTTCAGGTATTCGAAAAAGCGCGCCGGGATATCAGCACCCCCCAAATCGTTCTCCCGAGGGATGCCAAAAATCCTTTCCTCAAGGCTGCAAAGCGAGCACTGCCTGATACGCAGCTTGAATATGCGCCGGGCTGCGTGAACGAGATCAAGGTGAAAAGACTTCTGAAAGCTCTCCTGCAGGCGGTTGACCGTGGCACGGCCCTCAAGCAGGGGCATATCAAAACTGGCACCGTTATATGTGACAAGGCACTTGGCTTGCGCAAAACGCGCGAAAACCCGGGTGAGCATTTCTGCCTCCTGATGGTAATCCCGCATGAGGTATTGCCGGATATGAAAGGCGCTTTCCTCAAACCAACCAGCTCCAATCAAAAAAGCCACGGTCCCTGCGCCGCCCCTTAGGCCCGAGGTTTCCGTGTCCATAAAGAGAAAGTCCTTTATGGCGATATCCTGACCGGCGTTAAGCCCGAGGTAGGCCAGGGTCTGAGCTTTCAAGTGTCCCAAATTAGCGGGGAGTTCCCAAAAGGTATCGCTGATGAGAAGACCTGGGACGGCCAAAACGGGCTTCTCTTTGGCGCTGATAGGCTGAGCCGCACGCAACCTGTCGAGCATGGATGCCATCAACCGCCCTCCAACTGCTTAAACAACGTGGTTTCCTCGTCCTCATCAACCCGGGGAGCGGAGGTGGGTTTGGGAGTGGGATACGCGTACCAAACCGCCTGTTCATAACTGGTGTCTTCTGGAAGGAAGGGACCCGAAGCATCTCGAAGGGCGGATTCCTCCGCCATTGCGCCTGCTTTTCTCAGTTCGCTCAGCACTTCAGGTGTCTGCCCCATAATCATCTGCCGGATCAACCCTTCCAGGAGGAAATGGTTGCCCTTGTTCAGCACATATTCCGGCAAATACCGTGCCTGTTCGAGATAGGTTTCCAGGGGAATTCTCAGGCGATAAAGCGCCGTGGCGTGGGCCACGCCCACATAGCGAATATGCCAGGGCTCGTAGCTGATTCCGGTAATATCGCGCCAATCCTGCTGATAGCGGACGATATAGCCAAATCGGTGCGCATTCTCCGAAACCCAAAGGCCTTCTGGTGTATCGCCGAAATTGGCGTTTAGGTTTGTTTGCGTGGGCGTCTGCACATCCATGGCCAGCCCGAGCTGATGTTCGCTGGTCCCGGGAAGGGCGACACGGCGCATCGCTTTATCCCTGCTGCCAACCTCTTCCACCTTGGCATTGAACAAAATCTGCTGGACGCCGTAAGAACGGTAGCCTGAGGTAGCATACAGCGTATATCCCTGTTCAAAAAGCGCCGCCTCAAACATCGCTTCAAGCGCACCGGCAGCTACCCGGCACATCAGAATGTTGTCCTCAAGGCTTTTTTTGCGCGTTCGCACTTCTGGTTTCACCAGATCCTCCGGCACATAGGAGCGGCTGATGCGGTTTTGGGCGTTTACCAAAACGAGTGTTCCCCCCAGCTCCATCAGAGCCGGTAACGGCGCTTCAGGGGCGGGTGCAATTTCTGGTTCAGACCCCGCCGTGGGCAGAACCAGCGTCATGAGAACCAGCACTAAAAACAGCTTTTTCATCAGAACCCTCAAGGTTTGTAAAAGATGGATACCTCGTTGTCGCCCGCCTCGTCAGTTTCCGGCATTTCCCGGGGTGGCGGCAACGCGTTGAGCTGTGCACAGAGTGCAAAAAAGTCACCGCCGGAAGCTTCATAGTCCAGGATTTCCTGCTTGACTTCCTGATCGAACTCTTCAAGCGAAAGCCTTTTCTCCATGATATACCGAGCCACCTCCAGCCCAACATAGCGCAGATGCCAAGGCTCATAGATTATGCCGGTGATGTCTTGCTTTTCCGGCAGATAACGAATGATAAAACCAAATTCCGCGCAGTTCGCTTCCATCCACCGGGCTTCCGGTGTGTTGCCAAATTCAGGCCGCATTCCGTCCTGATTGGCCCATTCCAGGTTCAGAACATCTACACCCAAACCGGTCTGATGGTCGGAAGAGCCGGGAAAAGCAACGACCCCGTCATCCCTTCCGTATTTATCCATCCGATTGTAATACATGGTTTCCTGGGTGCCAAAGCTGCGATAGGAGCTTTTGACATAAAGCTGGTGGCCTTCCTCCTGCGCGGCTGTGAACAGCTCCTGAAGCGCTGCTGCCGCCTCTTTTCGCAGCGAATGTGGGCCGCTGACACTGCGCAGTCCCGCCAAGGATACCAGGTTGTTCGGTTCAAAGCCGCTGTCCAAAGGGGTCTGGCGGTTGACCAGGGTCAGATTTCCATTGCGGTTCTCAAGCAGGTTGGCTGGGATGGGATAGGTCCATCGGGGGATGGATCCAAACACCCCAAAAGGCACTGCCAGGGCCAGGAAAATCATTGTCAGCCGTTTTATCATCCACCGAATCCTTCCGTGAAATTCGCGCCAAAAGAGGCCTGAGCCATTTGGTAGACATACAATTCAAGCGGTATATCAAGCCGTTTTATCTCCATTGCATGGGGCACACCCACAAAACGCAGATGCCAAGGTTCCTCGGCAATGCCGGTGATATCTGTCCATTGCGCCCGGTATCGCACAATAAAGCCAAAACGATGCGCGTTCTCGCTCACCCAGTGGCCTTCCTTGGAACGCCCAAAGCTGTAGTTAAGCTGCGTGCTGGACGCCCTTCCCAAATCCACCGCCAGGCCCAGCTGGTGCTCGCTGCAACCGGGAAGCGCCACTAAAAGGCCTGCTTTCTCAGCGCTGCCGGTGCTGGACACCTTCCTGTGATAAATGGCGCTCTGGCTGGCATAACTTCGGTAGCCGGACACCGCAACCAAGGTATGCCCTGATTCCCTGGCGGCAGCGAAAAGAGCTTCCAGCGCTTCTGCCGCTTCCCGCCTCAGAGTGACGCTGCTGCCCTGGGATCTGACGGCAGGCTTTACCAAATCCGGCGGCACATAATCCTTTGCCAGCTGAAAGGTCTGGTTGACCAAATACAGATTTCCTCCCAGGGAGGTTTGGTCCACACAAGCGGTGATTCCTCCCTGGGCGATGGCAATGACCGCCGCGAACAGGGAAAGGAGCCTAACAACCATCAGTCTTCTCCGGTGTGAACATACCCGGATACTGGGCGCTTAGCTTCATCATGGCTACGGGTTTGAGCCTTACAACAACCCTGGTTCCGGTGTCCTTGTGCTCCTCGATCAATATCCTTCCCTGTCTGCGCAGTTCATTGAGCGCTTCATACTGCGTAAAGGACACAAAAACCGTATACTCCCGCTCACTGTCCCTAAGGATCTGGGCAATGGCGCCAAGCAGTTGGTCAACTCCCTCCCCCGTACGGGCGGAAACCCACAGCGCGCCCGGTACAGCGATGCCATTATCCCCTTGCGCGATATCGGCCTTATTCAGGACTTCAATGCGCGGCTGGTGTACAGCACCCAGGTCATGAAGCACGCTCTCCACCACCTGGCGCTGCTCCCTGGCTTTGGGATTGGCCGCGTCAGATACGATGACCAAAATGTCCGCAAGGGCTGTTTCCTCCAAAGTCGATTTAAAGGCCTCTACCAGATCCGTGGGCAGTTTGCTGATAAAGCCCACTGAGTCTACCAAAAGAAAGCTGTCCCCATCTGGTAAATCAACTTTGCGTGACACCGCATCCAGGGTGACAAACAGCTGGTCTTCCACATTGACCTGAGCGCCGGAAAGGCGGTTCAGAAGGCTTGACTTGCCCGTATTGGTGTAGCCCACCAATGCCACGACCGGGATATCGCTCTGCTGGCGGTTCTTACGCCGAATAGCACGCTGGCGTTCCAGTTCCTCCAAATCTTTGCCTAGGATTTGAATCCGCCGCCTGATATATCTCCGGTCCATCTCCAGTTTGCTTTCCCCTGGCCCCCTGGTGCCGATGCCGCCAGCCAGGCGAGAGAGAGCCGAGCGTGCGCCAATCAGGTGGCCGGAGCGGTATTTTAACTGCGCCAGGCTCACCTGAAGCTTGCCCTCGCTGGTGGTTGCGCGCTGTGCAAAGATGTCAAGAATCAGCGTGGTGCGGTCGATGACCCTGGCTCCGGTCAGTTCCTCCAAATGTCCCAACTGGACGCTTGTCAGCTCATCATCGGCAATCACCAGATTTGCTTCCTGAGCCTGCACATCCAGTGCGACTTCCAACGCTTTTCCCGAACCGATGTAGGATCTGGGATCCATGCCGGACTTAGCCTGAAGCGCACGCCCTACCACCTTGGCACCGGCGCTGCCGGCCAAGGAGGCCAGCTCATCAAGGGAAGACTGGGTATCAATGCCGATAAGGTAGGCGCGTTCGATCTCGGCCTGTGTAAATTGCTCGGCGGACGGCGCCCGGTCATTCAGTTCAACAGCCTCCATCCATTTTGGATGGCTCAATGCCCGGGTGCCTGTCACCATCACAGGGCCGGGAACAAAGCCCGTTTCGTCCGGCAGCAAATAGCAAACGCTGGCCCCGGCTACGCTGCCGTCTTCATTGGCCCCCAGTGCGCAGATGGCATCAAGCCTGAGGCTCTTGAGCGCTGAAAGATCCACATCCGACAGGCGGCTTTGGCCATCCGGATGAGTGTGAACGCATCTGACACGGCTGAGGCGATTCCCGTTGCGGCGCTGGGATAGGTCCATCAGGGGAACACTGTCCCTTTGCCCTATGGCGATATCCAACACTTCCCCTCCCCGGGAAAGGTACAGCGAGATTTCCCGGCGGATTTGCGCAGAAAACCGGCAGAGTGCCTGCGCCAACCCGTAAGGAAGGAATTCATCTGTTCCTACGGGAAAATCAAACAGCAGGGACAGATCTTTCTGAACACTGTCCTTGATACCCGCCAGGTTTCCTCGAAGCTCCTGCATGTTCCCCCTAAAGGCTTCAGGCCTTGTTCTTTCGGTAGTCCTCTATAGCGGCATGGATAGCCTCCTCCGCCAGCACAGAGCAGTGCACCTTTTGGGGCGGCAGGCCATCCAAGGCTTCCATCACCGCTTTGTTGCTGACCTTCAACGCATCCTCAAGCGTTTTACCCTTAACCATCTCCGTGGCCATGGAACTGGTGGCGATGGC
>JAAYJP010000006.1 GCA_012522875.1 Clostridiales bacterium
CTCCCAAAGCATGTGCGCTACCAGACTGCGCTACACCCCGAAGGCTTGCCGCAAAAAGATGCGGCAAATGGGATGTTACTAAAGGGCAACTCTTTTGTCAATACCTGGCAACAACAAAATTCTGCATTCAGATTCAGCTGTTTTACTTTCATTGACAAGCCCGGCCGGGCTTTGTATGATTTGGTTATCTTACTAGTGTTGGAGGCATCAAATGGCGCAAAGCGTTCATCCCACTTTTATCATCACCATGGCTGACGGCGGCGTAATGAGCGGCGAGCTCTACCCTGATCTGGCACCCCAGAGCGTGGGCAACTTCATCTCACTGGCTAACCAGGGCTTTTATGATGGGCTGATTTTCCACCGGGTGATCCCCGGCTTTATGATCCAGGGGGGCTGTCCCAATGGCACAGGCATGGGCGGGCCGGGTTATCAAATTAAGGGCGAATTCAGCCAAAATGGCGTTTCCAACCCGCTCAAAAACAGCCGGGGAATTCTGAGCATGGCCCGCAGCATGCAGATGGATTCTGCCGGCTCACAGTTTTTCGTTATGGTGGCAGACGCGCCGCACCTGGATGGGTCCTATGCGGCATTTGGCAAGGTGACGGGCGGATTGGAAAAGGCGGACGCCATTGTGGAAACACAAAGGAACCGTAATGACAAGCCCTTATCTCCGCAGACCATCAAAACCATCCGTGTGGATGATTTGGGGCAACAATGGCCATTTGAGAGGATGTGAAACCATGGAACAAGAGTCCATCGCGGTCAGCATTGCTGGCAAGCGCTATATCCTCACAGAGCAGGAGGATCCTGACCATATCAGGTTGATTTCGGACTTGACCGATCGGCGTATCAGGGAGACCCGGTTGGCCAATCCTCTTTTGGACCGGGAGGAAGCAGCAGTATCAGCAGCGCTTTCCATTGCAGATGAGTTGGTGAAAGCCAACAGCGAAATCCTCCGCCTGCGCAAACAACGGGGCAAGCCATCGGAGGCAAGTGGCAAAGCCTGAGCTGCTGGCACCTGCCGGAAACCCGGAGGGACTGCGCGCTGCCATTGCTGCCGGTGCTGATGCGGTCTATTTGGGAGCATCTGCTTTTTCCGCCAGGGCAACGGCCGGCTTTGATGATTCGGCGCTGGCGGATGCTGTCAGCCTTGCTCATCTGCATGGCAGGCGAATCTATATAGCAGTCAACACCCTGGTCAAGGAGCCGGAGTGGCCTCTGCTGCACGATCTGCTGAAGCTCCTTGGGGAATTGCGCCCAGATGCGGTTCTTGTACAGGATCTTGGTGTCTTAAGCCAGATAAAGGAGACTTTGCCGAATCTCCAGGTTCACGCCTCTACGCAGATGGCAGTGCATAACGCCAAGGGCGCGCAATTCCTGCTGATGGCTGGCATCAGCCGTGTGGTGGCAGCCCGTGAATGCAGCCTTGAGGATATCCGCAAAATCAAGGGCACAGGAATCCAGGCTGAGGTATTTGTCCATGGGGCGCTGTGTGTGAGCGTAAGCGGCCAGTGCCTCCTTTCCTCCCAGATTGGAGGGCGCAGCGGCAACCGCGGGCGCTGCGCGCAACCCTGCAGGCTCAAATACCGCTTCAAAGACCAGGAGGGTGCGCTGCTTTCCATGCGGGATCTGAACACCTTAAGCAACCTTCCTGGTTTAGTAGCTGCTGGGGTGGACAGCATTAAAATCGAGGGGCGCCTGAAGCGGCCTGAGTACATTTACGAAGTAGCGGCCATCTACCGCCATGCGCTGGATTTGGCACAGGCCCATCAAACGCTTGATGAACTGCCGGAATATCAGGGACGCCTGGCGCAGATATTCAATCGCGGAAACTTCACCGCCGGGCATCTTTTCGGCGCGCAGGACAGCTCGCTGATAGGTTCAGAGAGGGTGTCCCATGAGGGAATCAAATTGGGAACCATCCTGAGGGCAAAACGTCTGGGAGATGTCGTGCTGGCGGAATGCCGTTTGGAAAAAACACTGAATAATGGTGATGGCCTGCAAATACGAGGCCTGGCCGACCAGGACATGATATATTCCGGAAATGCTGTACAGGCAGGAGACACCGCCACCTTGCGCCTGCGGCAAATGCCGCGCCCCGGTGATGATGTATTCCGGCTGGCAGATGAA